>NZ_RCOA01000079.1:0-35949 GCF_004307585.1 Pseudomonas sp. Sample_20
GGGCCATGCCCGCCAACCCTTCTTCCCCGGCGCCCGCACCCGCGCCCCGCCCATCGCCACGTAAACACGCACCTCTGATTGCACACGGTTGAGAAGACAGCTCCAGGCTGCCGGCCGTGGTGTTTACGACTGTTCGATGGAAATTGTCATGTCCAGGTTTACTGCTGTCCCCTGCGCGCAATCTGCCCGCGCGCACTTTGCCCTGAATGAATCGCGGATTCGTTGCAGGCACGCTATTGCCGTCCTTTGCGGCGTGCTGCTGACACCGCTGGCGTTGGCTGATGATCACACCGGCCACGGAAATGAACTGAGCCCGACGGTGATCACTGCCATCGCCCCAAGCTCGCCACTGACGATCGTCACCAACCCCAAGGATCCGCGCCAACCGGTGCCGGCCAGTGACGGTGGCGATTACCTGAAGACCATTCCCGGCTTCGCTCTGGTGCGCAATGGCGGCACCAACGGCGATCCGGTGCTGCGCGGCATGTTTGGTTCGCGCCTGAATATCCTCACCAACGGTAGCATGATGCTCGGCGCTTGCCCTGGCCGGATGGACGCGCCGACTTCGTATATTTCACCGGAAACCTACGACAAACTCACGGTGATCAAAGGCCCGCAGACTGTCCTCTGGGGGCCGGGCGCATCGGCCGGTACGGTGCTGTTCGACCGTGAGCCGGAGAACTTCGGCGAACTCGGCACTCGCGTCAACGCCAGCATCCTGGCTGGCTCGCATGGGCGTTTCGACAAGGTTGTCGACGCGGCTGCCGGCGGTCCGTTGGGCTACGTGCGCGTCATCGGCAACACCGCGCATTCGGATGATTACCGCGATGGCAACAACGACATCGTCGCCTCGCGTTACGACAAGTGGAACGGCGATGTCGCACTGGGCTGGACGCCGGATGCCGACACCTTGATCGAACTCACCGCCGGCAAGGGCGACGGCGAGGCGCGGTATGCCGGGCGCGGCATGGACGGTTCGCAATTCCTGCGCGAAAGCCTCGGCCTGCGTTTCGAGAAATCCAACATCAGCGAGGTGCTGGAAAAACTCGAGGCGCAGGTCTACTACAACTACGCCGACCATGTGATGGATAACTACACCCTGCGCACCCCGTCCGGCACCGGGATGATGGCAGGGCCCATGGCGTCCAACGTCGACCGTCGCACCCTCGGCGCGCGGCTCAAGGCGACCTGGCGCTGGGCTGATGTTCAGCTGATCGCCGGCCTCGACGCACAGACCAACGAGCACCGTCAGCGCAGTGCAATGGGCGTCGATACCTACAAGCAGCTGCCGTACAGCAAGGACGCCGATTTCCATAACTACGGCGTGTTCAGCGAAATGACCTGGTACGCCGCCGAGCGTGATCGCCTGATCACTGGCGCCCGTGTCGACCGTGCTTCGGCCGAGGATTACCGGCAGACCACCGGCTCGGGGATGATGTCCCGCCCCAACCCGACCGCCGACGACACCCGCGCCGACACCCTGCCCAGCGGCTTCATCCGTTACGAGCATGACCTCGCCGACAGCCCGACCACGCTCTATGCAGGCCTCGGCCACGCGCAACGCTTCCCGGATTACTGGGAGTTGTTTTCACCCAAGTCCGGCCCGGCAGGATCGGTCAATGCGTTCGACTCGATCAAACCGGAAAAGACCACGCAGCTCGACTTTGGCGTGAACTACAAGAGCGCCGACCTCGAAGCCTGGGCCTCGGGTTACATCGGTGTGGTACGCGATTACATCCTGTTCGACTACACGCCGGGAATGATGGGCATGAGCACCTCGCGCGCCGAGAACATCGACGCGCGGATCATGGGTGGCGAACTGGGAGCTGCCTACAACCTCACCGACAACTGGAAAGCCGATGCGACCTTGGCCTATGCCTGGGGCAAGAACAGCAGTGACGGCTCGGCCCTGCCGCAGATGCCACCGCTGGATGCGCGTTTCGGCCTGACCTACAGCCAAGACAACTGGAGCGCCGGCGCACTCTGGCGAGTGGTCGCCGCGCAGCACCGCATCGACGCGAACAAGGGCAACGTGGTCGGCAAGGATTACGCCCAGAGCTCGGGCTTCGGCGTGTTCTCGCTCAACGGCGCGTACCGCATCAACCAGCACTGGAAGGTCAGCAGCGGCGTCGACAACCTGTTCGGCAAAGCCTACGCCGAGCACCTGAACCTGGCTGGCAACGCGGGGTTCGGTTACCCGGCCAATGACCCACAGGCAATTAATGAACCGGGGCGCACGCTCTGGACCAAAGTGGATATGAGTTTCTGACACCAACACCTACCCATGTGGGAGCGAGCCTGCTCGCGAAGACGGCGCCACGGTCGGCATTGATATCGACTGAACAACCGCTTCGCGAGCAGGCTCGCTCCCACAGGTAAACAGACAACGAAAAGAACCAAGCCAAGCGGAGCACACGTGATGCAAAAGCCTCAACCCAATTTCTACAACCTGGCCTGGCGCTGGCATTTCTATGCCGGGCTGTTCGTCGCACCGTTCATGGTGATGCTGGCCCTGACCGGGATCATTTATCTGTTCAAACCGCAGCTCGATTTGCTGATGTACAGCAGCCTGCTCGAAGTACCGGCCGGGCACCACACAGTGCCGGCCGATGACTTGCTGCAACGGGTGAAAGCTGCCTATCCGCAAGGCCAGGTCACTCAGTACCTGCCGCCGGTGAATGCCGAGCGCAGCGCGCAATTCGTGGTGAAAAATGCAGGTCACGAACTCAACGTGTTCGTCGATCCGTACCACGGTGACATCCTCGGCGAGCAGGATGCCAAGCAGAATCTGCAAGCCATCGCCCGTGCGATCCACGGCGAATTGATGATTGGTACGGTCGGCGATCGGCTGATCGAAATGGCCGCTGGCTGGGGCGTGGTGCTGGTGGTCTCGGGGCTGTTTCTGTGGTGGCCGCGCGGTCAGGCGGCGGGCATTCTATGGCCGCGTTTGAACAGCCGAGGTCGAGTGTTGTGGCGCGATCTGCATGCGGTCACCGGGTTCTGGGGCGCAACATTGCTGCTGGTGATGTTGCTCAGCGGCATGACCTGGACCGGTTTCTGGGGCAAGCAATACGCGCAGGTGTGGAACGTGTTTCCAGCCGCCATGTGGGACAACGTGCCGACCTCCGACATCGAGGCGCGCAGCCTCAACAGCGCGACCCGCCAGACCGTGCCGTGGGCGATGGAAAACACACCGATGCCGATGTCCGGCGACCACGCCGAACACATGAATCACGGCAATGCCCATGCCGGTCCCGCAGCACCCGAAGTCAGCCTGCAGGATGTGCAGAACATCGCCAGTGAGCGCAAGGTCGAGCCCGGCTACAGCATCACCCTGCCGACCACCGCCACCGGCGTGTTCACCATTGCCGTGTTCGCCGATGACCCGCGCAACGACGCCACCCTGCACGTCGATCAGTACACCGGCAAGGTCCTCGCCGATGTGCGTTTCGAGCACTACGGCACCGTTGCTCGCGCCACGGAAATCGGCGTGATGCTGCACGAAGGCAAGATGTTCGGCACCTTCAACCAGATCGTCGTGCTGCTGATCTGCCTGATGATTCTGCTCAGCGCCGTCAGCGGCGTGGTGATCTGGTGGAAGCGTCGGCCTGAAGGCAAGTTCGGCGTGCCGCCGTTGCGCCATGATTTGCCGACATGGAAAACCGGCGTGGCGATCATGCTGGTGCTGGCGGTGGTGTTTCCGCTGGTGGGGGCTTCGCTGCTGTTCGTGTGGTTGCTTGACCGGTTCGTCTTGCCACGAGTCGCCCGGCGCACCGTCGATCTACCGCGCTGATAGTGTGGCGCGGGCTCAGTGGCCCGCGCTCGACTCGGCATGCGAATTACAACTCATCTCTGATCCGCACGGCACCTTCGGCCGCCGGCTGCTGCCGACGGATTCGCCAACCACTGCCCAGGTGCCCGGTATGGCGCCAATACGCGCCTGCCACCAACACCTGAAATTCGCCCAATTGCAGGAGTCGCGAGACAAATTGCCCAGGCGTGAGGCGGCTGACCCATCGCCCGTTTTCATAAACGACCGAACGGGTCAGCAGCAGATCCCGTTCGGCGTCTGAGTACACTGGCGTGTATTTGAGCAACTCATGGCCGGGCGTGGAGTAGTAATACCCACGAATATCGAAACCTTGGTTTTTCAACTCGTGGGTGTGTGCATACACCAGCGCGGGTTCGGCGAAATTACTGCGGATCTGTTCGTTGTCAGCGACCAGCAAGGTATTGCCCGACAGGCTGAATTGATGACTGGCCACGACGGCATAACCGTCAGGGAAGCGCGGTGCCGGTCGGCGCCAGTCGGTCGCAGGGTCCTCGGCAGTACGGAAAAGACGCAGACGAAGATTCTCCTCGTTGGCGAACCACGCAACAGGCTCCAGCGGGACAAAGCGCTGGCCGGAGTCTTCCCCGAGAACCGCGCCCTCATAGCCGGTCCGAGCGAGTATTTCATTGTCGGTCCGTTGCTGGGCATAGCGGGCAGCATCGTCGGGATGCTGGAAGATCGGTCCCAGCGCCGGAACCGGATGATTTTGCCAATGGCGCTCACGAGATATCTCGGCAAGGCCCGGTTGCCAGTCCTCCCCGACCCGACCACGGCGAGACCAGCAGGCGCTGGTTTCAATGACATGCAGGTCACCGGCTCGCGCCATCCGATTTACGTATTCGACAAGGCTGAAAGTGCCCTTGCTGTTGTTGCGTTCATCAATCGCCGCCTGCTCCATTGACACAAAAGCGTTGGGGCGCAATTCCACTTGCCCGAACCGGTCGAAGAACGTGCCGGGCTCGAACGCGTGCAGTTGCAGCCTCAGCAGCGCTCCGTCGGCGCAGGAGAAGTAGATCGGCTTGTAACCCTGTGGCGTACTGGCCCGTCGACACGCCTGCTGGACTTCGCTGGGCATGATCAGCACATGCCGGATATCCCTGGGCCGTGCGCCAAGCGGTGGCAGGACGGCGCGCAGATAAATCGAATCCAGCAGAAAGCCTGATGGCAGTCGCCCGTGCTCGAAAATCCGGTCCAGAGCCAGCGCAGACCGTTGTGCAGTCAGCGGCAGACTGGCAAGAAACACACTGCCGTCCGAGCGCAGGATGACACCGAAAGTCTGCGTATCGCGGCTCACCGCCAGCTCATGGACGTATCTAGCGGCCGCATCCGCCTGAAGAAATAACGGGCCGCACACCGCCGCAGTAGCGGCTTTGCTGTAATCCGTCACGATCTGCAGATCGGCGGAGAACGGCACCCAGCGCGATACTTGCCGGGGCAGGCCCCACAGGTCACTGCCGGTGACGACCTGCAAATAACCGGTTCTGGCGAGCGAGTCGATCCAGTCGATCGGTTTCAATTCACCGCTGTAAAGGCGCTGCTTGATGGTCTCGCCATCCAGTGATGCGGGCAGGCTATTGCTTGCCGTCAGGGCAATCGACAGATCGGCGCGCAGACGCTCCCACAACCCAGGCTGATAGCGAATCGTCGCACCGTCCGGCGCAAACAGGTATTCATCCCAGACCACAGGCTTGCGGGTGAATGCCGAGTACAAGGTGTCGACCGACAGCATGTTCAAGTAGATCTGTTTGTCGATGGCCGAAAACGCTACCGACAGCTCCCTCGGGACTCTGGAGCGGTAACGCGCAACGATCCGGCAATTTTCTGGAAACAGTCCGGCAGCGCGAGTCTCGTCGGCGATGATCTCGCTACTGTCGAAATTTTCGCGTGTCACTTCAATCGGCGAGGTAGCGACGTAGAGGCCGTCGGAGCGTTTCAGAATGACACCGCCATAGAGCTTGTCGGTGCTCTGCGGCAACAGCGATCGGGCATGCACCGCCGCATCGTCGGCACTGTGAAAAACCGGCCCCAGGGCGCGTCGCTGCAGATTCGCGTAAGGCTGCCAGGTTTTCTTGACCAAACCCGGCCGGTCCCAGCACAGACTCGTACGCAGCACGTCAAGTTGACCACTGTCGACCACGGTGTGCACGAAGTCGGATGGCAACAGCCTTTGCGCAGCGAGATCGTCCTTGAGCGTTTGCAGCGTCGTCTGCGAGCTGTCGTCGTAGAACAACTTGCTGGAGCTGTTGAACACATACCTGAGCAGAGCACCATCACCAGTGGCGATATACAAAGTCCTGTGCCGGCCAGTGGCGACGACCGGGCGCCGCTCGGAGAGATACATGGCAACGGTCAGCGTCTCTGGCGTGACGAAGTAATGCGCGAGCCAGTCCTGGGGATGGCGCAAGGTTTCCCCGATTCGCTGGTGCATGTAATACACGGCATGCAGGTCGAAGCCATCCGGGTACTGATACCAGGGAGCCGTCCTGCTGGAACTGAACACCGACTCCTGACGAAACAGATTAGTGCCGCTATCGCTGACGGGTATCAGCTCGCTGGCGATGTATTCCTCCCGCCCCACGTGCTTGAGGATGAAGCCGAACCAGGTTTTCTTTTCGTCGTGCAAATACACGTCAGTACTGGATTGACTCAGTGCTGCCTCGTCCGCCGAGGAAAACACCGCACCAAAGAAAATCCTCGCAGGACGCTTCCACGGCATTGTCGTGGCGCCAGGCGCAGGCACTTGCGTTGGCGAATATGGCTGCAAAGAGAGATCTGGCAATGACGGTTTCGGTAACGTCGGCAGCGGCGGCTCAGACTCGCCTGGTTCAGCCACTGACGCTATTGGCAGGCTCCAGTCAGCGCCGATTTGCCCGCGATAGCCCCACAGTGCGTGATCGATCAGGTTGAACAAGACGCCGGCCTGCGCCTGTTCACGCACAAAGGCTTGTGGCCGTTCAGTGCCGTTGCGCAGCGCACTGGCTAGCTCGCCCGGGTGCTTGCCAGTGCCGAGGCGTCTGGCCAGCTCTCTGGCGACGATGGTGGTGTAGGGCTGGAACCTGATCAGGCTGTCACCAGCACCAGAGCAATACAGAGCGATCCCGTCGAGCAGGGTCTGCCGCAGCTCGTCAACGTTGAGCATCTGCACGTCCAGCAGAGCCTCGGCACGGGTCCAGCGCAGATACCGGATATGCACCGGGTCAAGTTGCGAAAGCGCAACGTGAGCGACATAACGCGCATGCATGGTGTGGTCGTCTGGAAACACCGGCCGACCGTGATTGTCCAGAGGATAAAGCCGCCCCTGGCTGAGCGTATCGATATCCCCGGGCAAGGGTTCGGTCACCACGAAACGCTTGTCGCTACGCTGAAAAACATACCCCGCGTGCTGCTGATCACGGCGAATGCCCACGAGCTCATGGGCATGGCGAACCGCATCATCGGCCGCCAGAAAAGCCCGGCTCAATCGCGGCCAGGGGAAATTGGCGAAGGGCTGCCATTGCAGACCCACCGGCCCCAGATGCGCCCACAACGCACTGCCGCGCACGACCTCCAGGGTCCCGGCCAGTACCAGCATCGAAACAAATGCGCGGGTATCCAGTGTGCCGGCCAACAGCCTTGCCTGCACACCGTTGTCACTGACCGTGCCGTCCGACTGCGTAACGCTCAGTGCCGCTTCGATCGAATCGCCGCTGAAGCGGTACTTCAACATCGCATGATCCTGCGCCCGCATGTACAGCGACAACGCACGCCCCGCTTGCGCCAGATGTTGGCTGCGGGCATTCGCTTCAATAGCCCAGGCGATCTCCCGGGGCGTGAAGAAGTTCTCGTAGAGCCACGGCTGGCCAGGTGAAAACTGTGCAGGGTCGGGCCGCGAGGCAAAGTAAAAGCCCTCCAGCAAATACCCCCTGGGCAGCTGCAATTGCCCTTGGGCATCAACCGGAAATATTCGCTCAGGATCCCAAGCGGCGAGCCCGGCCGGCCGCGCATGGGTGGCCACATACTCCTCGCCAACCAATTTTTTCAATATCAGGCCCGTCGTCTGCGCGCCTCTGGATTTCAACGCGGCCAGCACGGCGCGTTCGGCATTGACGCAGACACGGGTCATCAGCGGCAGTTCGGTGACCACACCCTTTGAAAACGACGCGCCGGCCTTCCAGTCCGCAGGTACGCGCCCCACCGAGTAGCCCCAGTCGGCATTCGAAACAATGACTTTGAGTTCACCCACGGTCGCCAGTTTGTTGATCACCGCCATCACGTCATAGGCCCCCGCCGGATGGCCCGACGGCCCGCCTGACTGCTGCCAGAGAAAGTAGTCGCGCTCCTCGGGCGAGCCGCTCGAGACGTATTTGAGCAAGCTGCCATCCGGGCCTGAAAGGTAAGCGCTGCGGAAAAAATCCCGCGCCGACACATCGCCAATGAAATCGCCGCCTGAATAGAAACTCATGAACAGCCGAAGCAGTGTTTCATCCTGACGCCGATTGCCATTGCGGAACTCGGCATGGATCGGCGGATGGCTGTGAACGCTGGCGACGCACCGGTAGCCCAGCGGATGAAGCATGCCGCCAAGGACATCGGTCTGCACAATTGTGCCGAAGTCAAAACCCGTGGCTTGCCCGGCGATGGGTGAAGTGGCGAGCAATTTCCCGTCCGGACGCAGCAGGATCACGCTGCCGTACTCTTTGTCCGGGTTCAGTGGAATCCGCGTGTGCACCCAATAGGCGGCGTCCTCTTCAGTCAGAAAGGCCGGGCTCAGTGGCGGCAGCTTGAACGTTGCTGAAGAACTTGCGGTACGACCGGATCGGCCTGAGACATGACTCATAAAAACCTGCGCTGAGAATCGGGATGAGCGCGTGAGTGTGGGCCGTCGGGTTTCACCTGCTGTGGTACAGGGTTATCGCTTTTGTATCCGCATCTGAGTGCCAGCCCGCGCCCCAATCTGGCGCAACTGGACGCACCACCGCCCGACTACCGTCCCCTCCTGGTGCACGCCCACAGCGCGCAGGCGCTCTGGCACGACATTTTCTTGCCTGAACGCGACCGGGCACAGCCTTTGCAAAACACACCTTCAGTCGTCCGCATCTGCCAACCAGAAAAAATCAAATGTTCATGGAGATCGCACAATGAAGCGTCGCAGTTTGATCAAGGCTTTCACACTCACGGCATCCATTGCCGCGATGGGCATGACCTGGACTGTCCAGGCCGCCGAGACCATCAAGGTCGGGATTCTGCATTCGTTGTCCGGGACCATGGCGATCTCCGAAACGTCGCTCAAGGACATGGCGCTGATGACCATCGACGAGATCAACGCCAAGGGCGGTGTGAACGGCAAGATGCTCGAGCCGGTGGTGGTCGATCCCGCTTCCAACTGGCCGCTGTTCGCCGAAAAGGGCCGACAGCTGCTGACCCAGGACAAGGTCGCGGTGGTGTTCGGCTGCTGGACCTCGGTATCGCGCAAATCGGTATTGCCGGTGTTCGAAGAGCTCAACGGTCTGCTGTTCTACCCGGTGCAGTACGAAGGCGAAGAGATGTCGCCGAACGTCTTCTACACCGGCGCCGCGCCGAACCAGCAAGCGATCCCCGCCGTTGAATACCTGATGAGCGAAGAAGGCGGCAGCGCCAAGCGCTACTTCCTGCTCGGCACCGACTACGTCTACCCGCGCACTACCAACAAGATCCTGCGCGCATTCCTGCACTCCAAAGGCGTGGCCGACAAGGACATCGAAGAGGTCTACACGCCGTTCGGTCACAGCGATTACCAGACCATCGTTGCCAACATCAAAAAATTCTCCGCCGGCGGCAAGACTGCCGTCATCTCCACCGTCAACGGCGACTCCAACGTGCCGTTCTATAAAGAGCTGGCCAACCAGGGCCTGAAAGCCACCGACGTACCGGTGGTGGCGTTCTCGGTCGGCGAAGAAGAACTGCGCGGCATCGACACCAAACCGCTGGTGGGCAACCTCGCGGCGTGGAACTACTTCGAGTCGGTGGAGAACCCTGCGAACAAGAAATTCGTCGCGGACTGGAAAGCCTACGCGAAGAAACACAACCTGCCGGGCGCCGATAAAGCCGTGACCAACGACCCGATGGAAGCCACCTACGTCGGCATCCACATGTGGGCGCAGGCGGTCGAGAAAGCCAAATCCACTGACGTCGACAAAGTGCGCGAAGCGCTGGCCGGACAGACCTTTGCTGCGCCATCCGGTTACACGTTGACCATGGACAAGACCAATCACCACCTGCACAAGCCCGTGATGATCGGCGAAATCCAGAGCGACGGTCAGTTCAACGTCGTGTGGCAGACCGAAGGCCCGATCCGCGCGCAACCATGGAGCCCGTACATTCAGGGCAACGACAAGAAGCCGGATTATGCGGTGAAGAGCAACTGAGGCGAATTCAGTTTTTGAGGCGAGCATGAGACTTCCCCCTCACCCCAGCCCTCTCCCTCAGGGAGAGGGGGAAAGGGAGCCGATCTTCATGCTCTTCAAACCCTGAGTTCGACTCAAGTTCGCAGGTCGCAGCACATCGTCCAGACACCTCGGTCAGTCCCCTCTCCCTCCGGGAGAGGGTTAGGGTGAGGGGGCGGTTGAACAGGACACCACTAATGCCCACTGCCATACACCGCGTACTTCTCGCCATCGCACTGTTGCTGCCACTCCTGGCCCACGCCGGCGATGCCGAAGACTTCGTCGCGGCCAATCCGATGCAACAGGCCAAACTGCTGGAAGCCTGGGCCGCGCAGCCCGATCCGGCGCGTATCGAATTGCTCAACGCCCTGCAACAAGGCGAGCTGACGATCGATGGCCAAGCGAAAACCCTGCGCCTGAACAATCGCCTGCGGGGTCTGATCGACACCGCAATGGCCAGCCATCAATTGCTCGCCGCTGACAGCAAGATCCGTCTGGGCGCCGCGCAGCAATTGCAGAAAAGCGCGAAACCCGCGCAGCTGAAATTTCTCGACCGGCAACTCGCTGGGGAAAAAGATGAAAGCGTGCATGCCGCCCTGAGCCTGGCGCTGGCCAATCTGCAACTGGTCGACAGCGACCCGGCGGTGCGCCTCGCGGCGGTACGTCTGCTCGGTGAAACCGGCGACCCGCTGGCACGCACGCGCCTTGAAGGTCTGCTCGAACCGGGCGTGGAAAGCGATGCCGGCGTGCGCACCGCCGCTGAAACCAGCCTCGCGCAGGTCAAGCGCAAATTGCTGATCGGCGAAGTCCTCGGTCAAGCCTTCAGCGGCATGTCGCTGGGCTCGATTCTGCTGCTCGCCGCCCTCGGTCTGGCGATCACCTTCGGCCTGCTCGGGGTGATCAACATGGCTCACGGCGAGATGCTCATGCTCGGCGCCTACTCGACCTATGTCGTGCAGTTGATGTTTCAGCGTTACGCGCCGCAGGCCATCGAGTTCTATCCGCTGATCGCGCTGCCAGTGGCGTTTTTCGTCACCGCCGCCATTGGCATGGCGCTGGAGCGCACGGTCATCCGCCACCTTTACGGTCGACCACTGGAAACGCTGCTCGCGACCTGGGGCATCAGCCTGATGCTGATCCAGCTTGTGCGTTTGTTGTTCGGGGCGCAGAACGTTGAAGTGGCCAACCCGGCGTGGCTGTCCGGCGGCATTCAAGTGCTGCCGAACCTGGTGCTGCCGTACAACCGCATCGTCATCATCGCTTTCGCATTGTTCGTGGTGGTGCTGACCTGGCTGCTGCTGAACAAGACCCGCCTCGGCCTCAACGTGCGCGCCGTTACCCAGAACCGCAACATGGCCGCCTGCTGCGGCGTGCCGACCGGGCGCGTGGACATGCTCGCCTTCGGTCTCGGCTCGGGCATTGCCGGCTTGGGCGGCGTGGCGCTGAGCCAGATCGGCAACGTCGGTCCCGACCTTGGCCAGAGCTACATCATCGACTCGTTCCTGGTGGTGGTGCTCGGCGGCGTCGGCCAATTGGCCGGTAGCGTGCTGGCGGCATTTGGCCTGGGCATCGCCAACAAGATTCTCGAACCGCAGATCGGTGCGGTGCTCGGCAAGATCCTGATCCTCGCGCTGATCATTCTGTTCATTCAGAAACGTCCGCAAGGCCTCTTCGCACTGAAAGGACGGGTGATCGACTGATGAACCAGCCTCTGTTAGTCACGGCCACACAAAAGGCCGGGCCGAAAGCCACGCTCGCGGTCGGCGGGGTGATTCTCGCGCTGCTGATCGTTCTGCCGCTGCTCTCGTTGTTGTCGCCAGACAATGCCCTGCACGTCTCGGCCTACACGCTGACCCTGGTCGGCAAAATCCTCTGCTACGCCATCGTCGCCCTGGCGCTGGATCTGGTCTGGGGCTATGCCGGCCTGCTGTCGCTGGGCCACGGTCTGTTCTTCGCCCTCGGCGGGTACGCGATGGGCATGTACCTGATGCGGCAGGCGGCCGGCGATGGCTTGCCAGCGTTCATGACTTTCCTGTCGTGGAGTGAATTGCCGTGGTACTGGACCGGCACCAGCAGCTTTATCTGGGCCATGTGTCTGGTGGTGTTGGCGCCGGGTCTGCTGGCGCTGGTGTTCGGCTTTTTCGCCTTCCGTTCGCGGATCAAGGGCGTGTACTTCTCGATAATGACCCAGGCGCTGACCTTCGCCGGCATGCTCCTGTTTTTCCGCAACGAGACCGGGTTTGGCGGCAACAACGGTTTCACCAATTTCCGCACCATTCTCGGTTTCGGCATCACCGAACCGGGCACCCGCGCGGTGCTGTTTCTGGCGACCGTGCTGTTGCTGGTGGCCAGCCTGTTCATCGGCTGGCGCCTGGCGCAAAGCAAGTTCGGTCGGGTGCTGACGGCGTTGCGCGACGCGGAAAACCGTTTGATGTTCTGCGGCTACGACCCGCGCGGTTTCAAGCTGTTCGTCTGGGTGCTGAGTGCGGTGCTGTGCGGTCTCGCCGGAGCGCTGTACGTGCCGCAAGTCGGCATCATCAACCCCAGCGAAATGTCGCCGACCAACTCGATCGAAGCGGCGGTGTGGGTCGCCCTGGGCGGGCGCGGCACGCTGATCGGGCCGCTGCTCGGCGCCGGCGTGGTCAACGGCATGAAGAGCTGGTTCACCGTGGCCTTCCCGGAATACTGGCTGTTCTTCCTCGGTGCGCTGTTCATCGTCGTGACGTTGTACCTGCCCAAGGGCGTGATCGGTCTGCTGAAGAAACGAGGTGAACAATGAGAGTCACAGCGAGTGCTGAATTCATGCTGGAGCCGGCGTTTTTCCCCGTGGAACCGAACAAGGACGAAGGCACCAGCCGCGACTCGATCGGCCTCGGCCAGCGCGTCGGCCCGGGCCTCGATACGCGCCACGGCACCATCCTGACCCTGGAAGACATCAGCGTCAGCTTCGACGGCTTCCGTGCGCTGAACAATCTCAACCTGTACATCGGCGTCGGCGAACTGCGCTGCATCATCGGCCCCAACGGCGCGGGCAAGACCACGCTGATGGACGTGATCACCGGCAAGACCCGGCCCAGCCACGGCAAGGCCTGGTTCGGCGAAACCCTGGATCTGACGCAGATGAGCGAAGTGCAGATTGCCCAGTCCGGCATCGGCCGCAAATTCCAGAAGCCGACGGTGTTCGAAGCCTTGAGCGTGTTCGAAAACCTGGAGCTGGCGCAGAAGACCGACAAGTCGGTGTGGGCCAGTTTGCGTGCGCGCCTGAGTGGCGAGCAGAAGGATCGCATCAGCGAAGTGCTCGAGACGATTCGCCTGACCACCTCGGTCAATCGCCAGGCCGGGTTGTTGTCCCACGGCCAGAAGCAGTTTCTCGAGATCGGCATGTTGCTGATGCAGGACCCGCAATTGCTCCTGCTCGACGAACCGGTGGCGGGCATGACCGACGCCGAAACCGAGTTCACCGCCGAGCTGTTCAAATCGCTGGCCGGCAAGCATTCGCTGATGGTGGTCGAGCACGACATGGGCTTTGTCGGCTCGATTGCCGACCACGTCACGGTGCTGCATCAGGGCAGCGTGCTGGCCGAGGGCTCGCTTGAGCAAGTGCAGGAAAACGAGCGGGTGATCGAGGTCTACCTCGGCCGCTGAAGACCTAGATCGTTCCCACGCTCTGCGTGGGAATGCCGCCATGGACGCTCTGCGTCCGCCGTTATGTGACGCGGAGCGTCACGGGATGAGTTCCCACGCAGAGCGTGGGAACGATCACCGGGGGAGAATTTGGACATGCTGCAAGTCGACAAGCTGCATCAGTACTACGGCGGTAGCCACATCCTGCGCGGCCTGAGCTTTGACGTGAAGGTTGGCGAAGTGACCTGCCTGCTCGGCCGTAACGGCGTGGGCAAGACCACCCTGCTCAAATGCCTGATGGGCCTGCTGCCGGCCAAGGAAGGTGCAGTGAACTGGGAAGGCAAACCGATCACCACGTTCAAACCGCATCAGCGTGTGCATGCCGGTATCGCCTACGTGCCGCAGGGCCGTGAGATCTTCGGGCGCCTGACGGTAGAAGAAAATCTGCTGATGGGCCTGTCGCGGTTTCCAGGCTCAGAAGCCAAAGAAGTTCCAGGTTTCATCTACGAACTGTTCCCGGTGCTGCTACAAATGAAGCAGCGCCGTGGCGGCGATCTGTCCGGCGGTCAGCAACAGCAACTGGCAATCGGCCGGGCGCTGGCCAGCCGCCCGCGCCTGCTGATTCTTGATGAGCCGACCGAAGGCATTCAACCGTCGGTGATCAAGGAAATCGGCGCGGTGATCAAGCAGCTCGCGGCGCGCGGTGACATGGCGATTCTGCTGGTCGAGCAGTTCTACGACTTTGCTGCAGAACTGGCCGATCAATACCTGGTGATGTCGCGGGGCGAGATCGTCCAGCAGGGTCGCGGTGAAAATATGGAGGCCGAAGGTGTACGCGGGCTGGTCACGATCTAACGCGCCGGTCTAATCTGTAGCTTCCTAACGATAATCACAAACCATGAATTCGATTGTTGCACCTGCCCTGTTTACCCCGAGCTGGCACGCCGAGCTGGAACTGGCCTACGCGCGTTTCGGCGATTGCACGCGTCCGGTCATGCGCCGCCACCTCGGCCCGCTGCGCGTGCAAAAGCATCTGTACGCCGAAGGCCCCGAGGTCTGCCAGCACATCATCGTCCATCCGCCGGGCGGAATTGCCGGTGGTGATCGGCTGGACATCAGCGCGCGCGTCGAACACAACGCCTGGGCACAGATCACCAGCCCCGGCGCCGCCAAGTGGTATCGCGCGGGCGGGCCGGCGTATCAGCAGCTCGACTTGCAAGTCGCTGCCGGCGCGACCCTGGAATGGCTGCCGCAGGAAACCATCGTCTACAGCGCCGCGCAGGCCGAGTTGGCCACAACGATCGAGCTTGAAGGCGATGCGCGGCTGTTCTACTGGGACGTGGTGGCGCTCGGTCGTCCGGCCAGCGGCGAGCGTTTTGACCTCGGGCATTTTCAGGCGCACCTGGATATCCGCCGCGATGGTCAGTTGCTCTGGCACGAACGGCAGCGCATTGTCGGTGCGGACGGTTTACTCGACTCGCCGATCGGCCTGGATGGCAATCCGGTGTTCGCAACGATGCTGGTGACCGGTGAGATAGACGCCGGGTTGCTGGAGCGCTGCCGCTCGCTGGGGCACGAAGTGCGTGGAGACTTGACGCAGTTGCCGGGGTTGCTGGTGGCGCGGTGTCTGGCCGGTGAGGCGTTGCTCGCCCGCGCCTGGCTGATTGATTTATGGCGACTGCTAAGGCCTGCGCTGCTGGGCCGCGAAGCTATCGCGCCAAGAATATGGAGCACCTGAAACCCCGACCCTCACCCCCCGCCCTCTCCCGGAGGGAGAGGGAGCCTGACCGAGTCGTCTGAAATGAATTTATCTGCCTGAACGAATATTGCTGACTGAATTGGCCATTGAAAACAACCAAGATCAGTCCCCTCTCCCTCGGGAGAGGGCTAGGGTGAGGGGCTGCTCCAACTGGCACCCCACACTTCTCGAGAGCCACCCGAATCTGCCCTGATGGAACCCGAACCATGGACCTGACCCCACGCGAAAAAGACAAGCTGCTGATCTTCACCGCCGGCCTCGTCGCCGAGCGGCGGCTGGCCCGTGGCGTGAAACTCAATTACCCGGAAGCCATGGCCTACATCTCCGCCGCGCTGCTCGAGGGCGCCCGCGACGGCCAGACCGTGGCCGAGCTGATGCATTACGGCACCACCCTGCTCAGCCGTGAACAAGTGATGGAAGGCATCCCGGAAATGATCCCGGAGATCCAGGTCGAGGCGACGTTCCCCGACGGCACCAAACTGGTCACCGTTCACCAGCCGATCGTCTGAGGCCGCGCCATGACTTACAGCATTCGCGATGCGAGCCGGGCCGACCTGCCGGCGATCCGCGACATCTACAACGACGCCGTGCTCAACACCACGGCGATCTGGAACGAACAAGCGGTCGACCTCGGCAATCGCCAGGCATGGTTCGACGCGCGGCAGTTGCAGGCGTATCCGATTCTGGTGATCGTCGACCATGAAAACGCAGTGCTGGGTTACGCCTCGTTCGGCGACTGGCGGCCGTTCGACGGCTTCCGTCACACCGTCGAGCACTCGGTGTACGTGCGCAGCGATCAACGCGGCAACGGCCTCGGCCCGCAACTGATGACCGCGCTGATCGAACGCGCCCGCACTTGCGGCAAACACGTCATGGTCGCCGCCATCGAAAGCGGCAACGCAGCCTCGATCCGCCTGCACGAGCGCGCCGGTTTCCGCATCACCGGGCAGATGCCGCAAGTGGGCACCAAGTTCGGCCGCTGGCTCGATCTGACCTTCATGCAGTTGACCCTCAATCCCGGCGCACAGCCGCCGGGTGCCCACAAGGAGTGATGTCGATGAACGCCGCCCAGTTGCGCCGCGTCAACGCTGAGAGTTTTGCCCACTATCGCCAGGGCCTGATCGATCTGCTGCTCGACGCCGTCGGTTACGGCGCCAGCGTCGGCTTCATGGCCGACCTCGATGCCGCCCAGGCGCGCGCGTATTTCGATGAGGTGCAGGACAACATCAACAAAGGCAGCACGCTGCTCTGGGTAGTGGTGAAGGACGAGCAGGTGCTGGCCAGCGTGCAACTGGGCCTGTGCCAGAAGGCCAATGGTCTGAACCGCGCCGAAGTGCAGAAACTGCTGGTGCGCGAACACGCGCGGCGCCGTGGCCTCGGCCAGCAACTGATGCAGGCGCTGGAACTCGAAGCGCCCAAGCACAAGCGCGGCATGCTCTATCTCGACACCGAGGCCGGCTCGCCGGCGGAAGATTTCTACAAGGCGCTGGGCTACGTGCGCGCCGGCGAAATTCCCGATTACGCCTGCGACCCCAACGGCACCTATCGTCCGACCGCCCTCTATTACAAAGTCCTGCAAGGAGCCCAGCGATGATTCCTGGCCAATACCAGATCCAGCCCGGCGACATCGAACTCAACGTCGGCCGCCGCACCGTGAGCCTGAAAGTCGCCAACAGCGGTGACCGGCCGATCCAGGTCGGTTCGCACTTTCACTTTTTCGAAACCAACGACGCGCTGACCTTCGACCGTGCCGCCAGTCGCGGCATGCGCCTGAATATTCCGGCGGGCACGGCGGTGCGCTTCGAGCCGGGCCAGAGTCGTGAAGTCGAGCTGGTCGATTACGCCGGGCATCGCCGGGTGTTCGGCTTTGCCGGCCGCATCATGGGTGATCTCGACTGACGGATCGTTCCCACGCTCCGCGTGGGAATGCATCCCGTGACGCTCCGCGTCACAAAAGGCGGACGCAGAGCGTCCATGGCGGCATTCCCACGCAGAGCGTGGGAACGATCATTGAATCCCAAGGCAAGCACATGAAGATTTCTAGAAGCGCCTACGCCGACATGTTCGGCCCCACCGTCGGCGACAAGGTGCGCCTGGCCGATACCGAGCTGTGGATCGAAGTCGAGAAGGACTTCACCACCTACGGCGAGGAAGTGAAGTTCGGTGGCGGCAAAGTCATCCGCGACGGCCAGGGCCAGAGCCAGTTGCTCGCCGCCGAAGTGGTCGACACGCTGATCACCAACGCGCTGATCATCGACCACTGGGGCATCGTCAAGGCCGACGTCGGCCTCAAGGACGGGCGCATCGCCGCGATCGGCAAGGCCGGCAACCCTGACGTGCAGCCCAACGTGACCATCGCCATCGGCGCCGGCACCGAAGTGATTGCCGGCGAAGGCATGATCCTCACCGCTGGCGGCATCGACACGCATATCCACTTCATCTGCCCGCAGCAGATCGAAGAAGCGTTGATGAGCGGCGTCACCACCATGATCGGCGGCGGCACCGGTCCCGCTACCGGCACCAACGCCACCACCTGTACCTCCGGCCCGTGGCATCTGGCGCGCATGCTCCAGGCCGCCGATGCCTTTCCGATGAACATCGGCCTGACCGGCAAGGGCAACGCCAGCCTGCCGGAGCCGTTGATCGAACAGGTCAAGGCCGGTGCCATCGGCCTCAAACTGCACGAGGACTGGGGCACCACTCCGGCGAGCATCGACAACTGCCTCAACGTCGCCGACCAGTACGATGTGCAGGTGGCGATCCACACCGACACCCTCAACGAATCCGGTTTCGTCGAAACCACCCTCGGCGCATTCAAGGGCCGCACCATCCACACCTATCACACCGAAGGTGCCGGTGGCGGCCACGCGCCGGACATCATCAAGGCCTGCGGTTTCCCCAACGTGCTGCCGAGTTCGACCAACCCGACCCGGCCGTTCACCCGCAACACCATCGACGAACACCTCGACATGCTGATGGTCTGCCATCACCTCGACCCGAGCATTGCCGAAGACGTCGCCTTCGCCGAAAGCCGTATCCGCCGCGAAACCATTGCCGCTGAAGACATCCTCCACGACCTCGGCGCGTTCTCGATGATCAGCTCCGACAGTCAGGCCATGGGCCGCGTCGGTGAAGTCATCACGCGCACCTGGCAGACCGCCGACAAGATGAAAAAACAGCGCGGCCCACTGCCCCAGGACGGTGAGGGCAACGACAACTTCCGCGCCAAGCGTTACATCGCCAAGTACACCATCAACCCGGCGATTACCCACGGCATCAGCCATGAAGTCGGCTCGATCGAAGTCGGCAAGTGGGCCGATCTGGTGCTATGGCGTCCAGCGTTCTTTGGCGTGAAGCCGACGCTGATTCTCAAGGGTGGCGCGATTGCCGCGAGCCTGATGGGCGATGCCAACGCCTCGATTCCGACACCGCAACCGGTGCATTACCGCCCGATGTTCGCCAGCTACGGTGGCTCGCTGCACGCCACCAGCCTGACCTTTATCAGCCAGGCGGCGCAGGAGGCCGGGTTGCCGGAGGCTCTGGGGTTGAAAAAGCAGATCGCTGTGGTGAAGGGCTGCCGCGACGTGCAGAAAACCGACCTCATCCACAACGACTATTTGCCGAACATCGATGTCGATCCGCAGACCTATCAGGTCAAGGCCGATGGCGTGTTGCTGTGGTGCGAACCGGCGGAAACGCTGCCGATGGCGCAGCGCTATTTTCTGTTTTGATTAGGGGCGCGCTGAATACGGACTCGCTGGTTCGTATTCAGCAGCTATCGCTCAGGCGATCACGGAAACAACTTCGCGATGTCCGCGTCGCTGTAGTTGTAATTGATGCGTAACTCGGTTCCTGCCGGAATATCTTCGGTAGCGAAGATGGCGTTGAGAATGAAGTCGCGGGTGACCAGTTCCTTGCCTATCAACTGTTGCGCTTCAACATCGAATGGCACGAATTCGACGTTATAACCATCCGTGGCCTGGCGAACCGGCTTGCCCGTTGCGTTGTACCAGAAATGCGTATTGATCCTGGAGATGATCGTGTCACCGACCATCGCCAGCTGGACGGGGATCAGATATCCAGGTCCTGGCTGGTAACGCACGCCGACCTTCATGGTGTATGACTGCTGGGGCAGCGGCACAAGACGTCCTGGCATGATGGCGCCAGCATAGACGCCGACCACCTCGCCTCGGCTGATGCGCCGGTTGGCAACCACCATGGACTGGCCGACCAGGGCCCGCTCACCGGGCGCACGCATGTCGGCCTCGGTGAACAGTCGCCATTGCAGCTTTTCTTCATACAGCCGCGCGACATGCTCGTAGGCGCCAAACTTGATGTACGGCTTGATCTGCTCGGAGGTGTATCGGCCGCCGTCTTCGAAACGCACGAGGGTCTGGAGCTTCTTTATGCGGATAGGTGTGCCGGCGATGTCCCGGAATGGATATTTGCCGTTATTGGCTCGGTCGTAGACCCCGGGCCGATTGCTGAGAAACGAAAAGCGCGTTTCGCTGCGCATCGCACTCAACTCGTCAGCAGTGAAAGGTTTGACGGGCATCGACTCGGACGCCAGATAGAAATGTTCATCTGCCGCATCGACATCGTCGGGCAGCTCTTCAAGGGCTGACTCATAGTCTTCATCACTCTGCCGCGCCGCCCTGCGGCTTTTACCCGGTACAACGGCGGCGTCCGGCGATGCGCTGAAATCCTCCAGCGAGTACCAGTGCTTGTTCAACGGATCGTAGGCAAGCACTGGACCGGACGGCTGCAGCTCGCTGGACAACCGGGCCCGATGCAGACCGGTCTCGGCATCGACGCCGATCAGCACCGTACCACCGCCCTGCAAGTCCGCGTATTGGCGACCCTTGAATAGGCGAAACCCGTCAACGTCCGCTTGCGGTAGAGGGGCTGTCGAGGCGATCAGGTAACGCTCCAGCGCGGAGGCTGCAACGGTTGGGGCGGAACCCGAGGTAGACGGCGTCGGATGGACTTGCACGCTGTGCGGCGCAATTGCAGTTTCCATTTGCTGCTTGCTGCTGCCGGGTTCGCTGGTATCGGGCGGGGTCTTGCGAATGAACGGACCGGGGGTCAGGTGCGGCGACTCGATACCGTGCGTGGCGGAATCCCGGGATGTGCGCCCAGGGGTGGTGATATCGACTGCGCCCGGCTTGGGCGGCTTGGGTCTGACTGGCATTGACAGGCTTCCTTGCAAAGATTGCGCAGCGCTGGCCAGTCTGGCTGGCGCTACGACCGTCGGCATCCATTGCCAACATGTGCCCGGAAAACTATCAGACCATCCTGCCGGTTCATACCGGGTGAAACACTCGCAAACACTAACCCGGCACCAGCGGGCCGACTCGCGATGAGGCCGGGTCAGACCTCATCGCCTCAAACAACCTATTCGACCACCAGCCGCCCCAACCGCTGGCGCAACATGCGGTTCTCGGCGCGCAACTGCTTCACCTCATCCAACAGATCCAGCGCCAGCGCGACGCCTTCCCACTCCAGTTCCAGATCACGGCGCAGCTTCGCCGCGCGCTTGGCCAAGGCCAATTCGTAATCGGTGAAGCGCCATTCCCGGGGCTGCGCGCCCTGAGGTTCGAGGATGCCGTGTTCGACGATTTCGATCACGTAGACGTCCGACAAATCGGCCGCCTCACAGAATTCTGCCAGGTCCAGTTGAACGATCAGGGGGCTGCTCATGATGGGCTACTCCGTCGTCGGGTTCAGAAGTTCTCTCGCGGGTTGAACGCGGCTTTCTTCGCCAGTTCATGCCACAGCGCCTTGACCTCATCGTCGGAGGCTTTCGGCATCACGGCCTTGAGCTGCACGAACAGATACCCGCGTTCGCCGGCCTTGTTCAGCAGGCCATGGCCCTTGGCGCGCATGCGCTGGCCATTCTGGCTGCCGGCCGGGACCTTGAGGTTGATCTTGCCGGTCAGGGTTGGCACGGCCACTTCGGTGCCCAATGCCAATTCCCATGGAGCCAGGGGCAAGGTGATGATCAGGTTCTCGCCTTCGACATCGAATTTCGGGTGCGGCGCAAACCGGATAGTCAGGTACAGATCGCCATTCGCCCCGCCACCGATGCCCGGTGCGCCCTGGCCCTTCAGGCGAATCCGCTCGCCGTCGGTGACGCCGGCCGGAATCTTCACGTTCAGGCTCTTGCTGGTGTTGCTGACGTGTTGGCCGTGCGCGTTGTATTGCGGCACCTGAAAGGTGACTTTCTTCGATTCGTTCGACAGGGTTTCTTCGAGGAAGACCGGCAGTTCCATTTCCACGTCTTGCCCTCGGCGTCCGCGTGATTGGCGGCTCTCGGCGCCACCGAAACCGGGGCCGCGATTGCCGAAGATCGAACTGAAGAAGTCCGAGAAGTCGCCCGTGTCGCCACCGCCACCGCCGAAGCCGCCACGGCTCTGCCAGCCCGGCGGGCCCTGGAACGGCTGACCGTGCTGGCCATAACGGCGCAGTTCGTCGTATTCGGCGCGCTTGTCGGCGCTTTTCAGCGCTTCATAGGCTTCCGAGGCGTCCTTGAACTTGGCCTCGGCGTCTTTTTCCTTGCTGACATCGGGGTGGTATTTGCGCGCCAGCTTGCGATAGGCCGCCTTGATGGCCTTGTCGTCGGCTGTCGGCTCCACGCCGAGTATCTTGTAATAGTCTTTGAAGTCCATGGAAGGATCACCATCCGTTATCGATTTCGCGCCGAGACCAGCATGCGCCGATTGGCACGTGCCGGGTTGACCGATCTCAAGTTTGTGACCGGGTGGCGCCGCAGAAGTTTATCGGCAGTGGACGACGGTTCTTGCGACCGCCGGTGTGTCTGCCGGCCCATGCCAGCAAGTTTGGGGCGAAGCGGCGCTTTTCAAGCTGTCTGCCGGCGAAATAGCGGATGACCGGCCTTCGAATCTGCCGCGCACTGGCATACACTGCGCGGCCGTTTTTTCACCGGAATCCGAAAGACATGAAAGACGCCTCTCCAGCCCGTGCCTGCGGCATCGACTTCGGCACGTCCAACTCCACCGTCGGCTGGCTGCGCCCCGGCATGGACACCATGATCGCGCTGGAAGACGACAAGATCACCCTGCCGTCGGTGGTCTTCTTCAACATCGAGGAACGTCGCCCGGTCTACGGTCGCCTGGCCCTGCACGAGTATCTGGAAGGCTACGAAGGTCGGCTGATGCGCTCGTTGAAAAGCCTGCTCGGCTCCAAGCTGATCAAGCACGACACCAGCGTCCTCGGCACGGCGATGCCGTTCAAGGACCTGCTCGGGCTGTTCATCGGCCAGCTCAAGAGCCGCGCCGAAACCGCCGCCGGTCGGGAATTCGAGCAAGTGGTGCTGGGCCGTCCGGTGTTCTTCGTCGACGACGATCCGCTGGCTGACCAGGAAGCCGAAGACACCCTGGTCGAAGTGGCGCGCAAAATCGGTTTCAAAGATGTGTCGTTCCAGTACGAACCGATCGCGGCAGCGTTCGACTACGAGTCGACCATCGAGAAAGAAGAACTGGTACTGATCGTCGACATCGGCGGTGGTACCTCTGACTTCTCGCTGGTGCGCCTGTCGCCCGAGCGTCGTGGTGTCGACAACCGTCACGATGACATCCTCGCCACCGGCGGCGTGCACATCGGCGGGACCGACTTCGACAAACAGCTGAGTCTGCAAGGCCTGATGCCGCTGTTCGGCTACGGCAGCCGCATGAAGAGCGGCGCCTACATGCCAACCAGCCACCACATGAACCTGGCGACTTGGCACACGATCAACTCGGTGTACTCGCAGAAGTCCACGCTGGCACTGGGCAGCATGCGTTACGACATCGAAGACACCGGCGGCATCGATCGCCTGTTCAAGCTGATCGAACAGCGCGCCGGGCACTGGCTGGCGATGGAAGTGGAAGAAACCAAGATCCAGCTGACCCACGCCGACAGCCGCCATGTGCCGCTGGACCGCATCGAAGCCGGGCTGAGCGTCGAGCTGAGCCGCGCGTTGTTCGAATCGGCGATCGAGGCTTTGCTGGAGCGTGTGCGCGGCAGCGTTACGCAGTTGTTGAATGACGCTGGCGTGGCGGTCGATCAGGTCGACACGGTGTTCTTCACTGGAGGTTCGAGCGGCATCCCGGCCCTGCGCAACAGCGTCTCGGCAATGCTGCCGAACGCCCGGCATGTCGAAGGCAACATCTTTGGCAGCATTGGTAGCGGTTTGGCGATTGAAGCGATGAAGCGTTACGGTTCGATGGCCTGATCACAATCTGTGGCGAAGAGCCTTCGTGGCGAGGGGATTTATCCCCGTTGGGCCGCGAAGCGGCCCCGCTCCTGAGCTTGAAAGCAGGGGCCTGCTGCGCAGGCCAACGGGGATAAATCCCCTCGCCACAGATGCATTCAATTCAGTTGCCTGGCCTTAGACCATCCCGCCCAGCTTCAGCTCACTCTTCAGATACGCGTAATAAATCGGCCCTGCCACCACCCCCGGCAAACCGAACGCGGCTTCGAACACCAGCATCGCCAGAAGCAACTCCCACGACTTGGCACTGATCTGCCCGCCAACGATGCGCGCGTTGAGAAAGTATTCGAGCTTGTGGATAACGATCAGGTAGCCCAGCGCGGCGATCGCCACCCAGATCGACAGCGACAGGCCGACGATGGTGATCAGCGTGTTCGACATCAGGTTGCCGATCACCGGCAGCAGGCCGAGCAGGAAGGTCAGCACGATCAGGGTTTTGGTCAGCGGCAGCTTGATGCCGAACATCGGCAGGATCACCGCGAGGAAGATCCCGGTGAACACGGTGTTGAGCAGGGAAATCTTGATCTGCGCGAAGACGATATTACGAAACGCCTGCACCAGCAGATGCAAACGGTCGAACAAAGCGGCGGCCAACGGCTTGCGCTTGGTCACGTCGGGGATGCGCTGCAGGGCGATGATCGCGCCGAGCACCATGCCGATCAGCAGGGTGACGAACATGTGCGCAGCGTCCTTGCCGACCAGTTGCAGGTCGGCCAGATGCTTGCTCGCCCACTCGCCGATCGCCACGCGAAATTCCGCCGCGCTGGCCGGCAGATAAGCGTCGATGAACGGCGGCAACTGCCCGCGCGCGCGATCGACCACGCCCATGAATTTATCGAGCGAGGCGCCGGGGTTTTCCGCTTCATGCAGGAGGAAACTGATGGCGCCGGCGAAGATCAGCGCCAGCGCACTCACCACCAGCGTGCCGAGCAGCGCCACCGCCAACCAGCGCGCACGCCGCCCTTCGATCAGCCGTTGCAGTTGCGGGGTGAGCATGTTGACCAGCTCGAACACCAGCAACCCGGCCAGCAGGCTCGGCAACAGGCGCAGCGGCAGCACCAACAGCAAACCGCCAAAAATGATGATGCAACTGACCCAGAACACAACATGACGCTGAGAAAACGTTGGCATACAGCCTCAAAACGAACGGCGTGAAAGGATGGGCAGTCTGCCAGCGATCCGGGGTTAGCACTAGGGATATGCGGGGTTTCGGATTTTCGTGCAAGGCTTGCGAATTTCCCCCTCACCCTAGCCCTCTCCCAGAGGGAGAGGGGACCGATTGGGGGTTGCTCGAAAAATTTTCCGACCTGAACGTGCAGTGCCGAATCCGCAATCGACCCGGTATTTCAGACCCCAGTTCCTGTCGGCATCTATGCGGTCGGTCCCCTCTCCCTCCGGGAGAGGGTTAGGGTGAGGGAAAATCTCAAGCCGACCGAGTCAATCGGACACCCATGGCGCCCCCTTATTTTTTCTTCAGACACTCACTCATGAACGCCTTGCGCGCATCGCCCGTCAGTGCCTTGGTTTTCGCATCGGCATTGCAGGTGGTCATCTTCTGCTGCTGCGGGGTCAGCTCCTTGCCATCGTTGGCCGCTGGTGCCGCTTTCAGGCAGGTGCTCATGAACGCCTTGCGCTCGTCGCCCTTCAGGCTTTTGGCGGTCGCATCGGCATTGCAGGTGGTCATCTTGTTCTGTTGCGCCGTGGCGGCGAAACCCTGGGAACACACAAGCAGCCCGATCATCAACAACGGCACACGCAACATCTTCATGGAGTTTTCTCCTTGTTGCCGCACCGATGGATGCGGCCTCTGTCGCAGTGTAGTCAAAGCTTGTTACACCTTCCTGCCCTCGAGGTGGCTGCGCCGATACTGCTCAGGCGTGCAACCGGCCTGGCGCGCGAACATGGCGATGAAGGCCGAGCCGCTGCTGTAGCCGAGGTCGAAAGCGATTTCCTGCACCGAACGCGAGGTTTCCAGCGCCTCGATCGCCGCCAGATAACGCAAGCGCTGACGCCACTCGCCAAAGCTCATGCCCAGCTCGCGGACAAACTGCCGGGCCAGGGTGCGCTCGCTGACATGCACTTGCGCGGCCCAATGCGCCAACGGTTGGTTGTTGCCCGGCGCGGCCTGCAAGGCGTCGAGAATCGTCAGTAAGCCCGGGCTGCTCGCATACGGCAGGTAACATTCCTGCACCGGTGCCTGTTGCAGTTGATCGACCAATACCTGGGCCAGACGCTGATCGGCCTCATGCTCCGGAATCTTCACATCGCGGGCAGCGAAGTCCTTGAGAATCGCCTTGAGAATGTCACTGATCGCCAAGGTGCAGGCCCGCGCCGGCAACCGTGTGCAAACACTTGGATCAAGACACACCGCGCGATAGTTGACCGGCTGATGGCTGTAGAAACTGTGCTCGACCTCGGGCGGCACCCACACCGCGTACTGCGGCGGCGACATGAAGCGGCTGCCGTCGACATCCATGTGCAATACGCCATGGGCCGCGTATTCCAGCGTGCCCCAAGGATGCCGGTGTGGCGCGGCATATTCGTGGGCGTTGAAATCGGCGTAGCGGAAATACACCGCTGACGGCAATTCGCTGAAATCGAGCAGATCGATGTGTTTGCTGTTCATGCTGTCCGGATGCAGAGGCAGGTTGTCCGGTTCGCAGTATAGGCCTGCATCCAGACAGGCGATAATCGCGCTTCATCAACGTTCTGGTTTTTGTCCCATGCAATACGCGTTTCCCCTGCTGGCGATTTTCATCTGGGCCGGCAACACCGTGATCAACAAACTGGCGGTCGGCGCGATCTTCCCCGCCGAGATCGGTTTCTATCGCTGGCTGCTGGCCGGCGTGCTGTTCACGCCATTCATGCTGAAGAAAGTCATCGCCCACTGGCCGCAGATTCGGCCGAACCTGGGGCGGATTTTCGTCCTCGGCGTGCTCGGAATGGCGGTGTATCAGAGCCTCGCCTATTTCGCCGCAACACTGACCACCGCGACCAACATGGGCATCATCCTGTCGCTGATGCCATTGATGTCGCTGGCCATGGCGATCATCAGCCTCGGCCAGCGCCTGACGGCTGGTGCGCTGGTCGGTGCGGTGCTGTCGTTCGCTGGCGTGCTGGTGGTGGTGTCATCCGGCAGCCTCGATGCGCTGCTGCAACACGGGGTCAATCTGGGCGATGCGATGATGCTGGTCGCGACGCTGGCCTATGCGGTTTACAGCACGCTGCTGAAAAAGTGGCAACTGCGCCTGCCGCCATTGGTGCTGCTGTACTTGCAGGTGCTGGTGGCGATTGTGGTGTTGTTTCCGCTGTTCGCGATGTCGCCGAAGACCGGGCTGAACCTGCAGAACGTACCGCTGGTGCTGTATGCATGCCTGCTGGCCTCGATGGTCGCGCCGCTGGCGTGGATGCAGGCAGTGCAGCGGCTGGGACCGAGCCGAACGACGTTGTTTTTCAATCTGCTGCCATTGATTACCGCGTTGATTGCAGCAGTAGTGTTGAAGGAACAGTTGGCGATGTATCACCTGGTGGGCGGATTGCTGACCTTGGGTGGGGTGGTTTTGTCGGAGCGCTGGACCACGGTGCTGGGCCGGCGGATCGGCGTTGCCTGATTGAAAAGATCGCAGCCTTCGGCAGCTCCTACAGGACACCGCATTTCAAGGGTAGGAGCTGCCGAAGGCTGCGATCTTTTGATCTTGATCCTGCTTTCATAACCCAGCCGCCTCCAGCCGCGCCGCATGCTCGACAAACAGCCGTACCGGATCCGCGCCTTTGCCCACCAGTCCCAGCGACTGATTGACGATGTCGAAATGATCCAGCGGATAGTCATCACCGATCACCGTGCCCAGATGCGAGCTGTAACGGCCGACCATGCCATCGCACTGCCCCGGCTCACGGACGAAGGTTCTGGCAAACAAGCGACAACTGCGGTTGGTGCCGTCAAAAAGATTGCCGCCACGATCGGTCTTGCCCGGTTGCAGCGTCCCTGACCAGGAGTAATAGCGCACACCGTTGACCTCTTCCGGCCCCTGCCCGCCCCACGTTTGCGGCAGCCCCTGTGGATAACGTTGATTGAATAATGCGACGCCCGCCGTGGTCAGCGATTGGTGGGAAGCGTGGATATCCACCGGCAGTTTCGGCCCGTGATAACCCGTGTCGAGCAATGCCATGACCCAGCCGATCAGGCGCAGCAACGCTTCGAGCAAGCGCCCCTTGGCGCTGTTGGCGGGATAGTGCTTTTCCAGATAATCCGCCAGTTCGGAGCCATGATTCGGCCCGGCGACCGATGTTACCGAGGCGACCAGATCCGGACGCTTCGCCGCCGCATACCGTGCAGTCAACGCGCCTTGGCTGTGGCCAAACAGATTGACCTTTTGCGCCCCGCTCTCGCGCAGGACTTCCTCGATCCGCGCCAGCAACTGCTCGCCGCGCACTTCAGTAGAGTTGAGCGGCGAGACCTGCACCGCGACCACCGTCGCACCACCACGGCGCAAGGCCTTGATGATGCCGAACCAATACGGATAAAGCACCAGCCGGACAAAGCCGAGCATGCCCGGCACCAGCACCAGTGGATAACGTGTCGACATGGGTTACATCCTTGTGCGCGGTGAGTGGATGCCAGACCTGCAAGACGCCCGCCAAGCATCCAGCGTGACGATGACAACTGAACGATGAGCCTACTTCAGCCCGCCACGATCCGCTCCACCGAAACCGGTCTGACTCTCCCGACATCGCAGTCTTCAGCAGTTCCTGCAGCGCGTCCGGCGTAAATCGCATAAAACTTTTCGCTTCGCTCAAGACTCACAACCTGGGTAGCGACCGCGTCTTCAGAACGTGGCGCCTATCGGATTAGCCTCCAGGAGAATGAAATGAGTGACGTGCATTTGTCTGATGTTCAAACCCTGCGCGAACGCGCGCGGCAACACGTGGAAAACGGCGCGGTCACCGAGGGCTACAACGCCAACCGTGAGGAAATACTGCGTTTGCTCAATGAGTCGCTGGCCACCGAGCTGGTGTGCACCTTGCGCTACAAGCGCCACTACTTCATGGCCAACGGCCTGAAAGCCAACGTCGCCGCCGACGAATTTCTCGAGCACGCCAACCAGGAAGCCGAGCACGCCGATCGCCTCGCCGAACGCATCGTGCAACTGGGCGGCGAACCGGAGTTCAACCCTGACCTGCTGAGCAAGATGTCCCACGCGCAATACGTGGCCGGCAACACACTCAAGGAAATGGTTTACGAAGATCTGGTGGCCGAGCGCATCGCCATCGACAGCTACCGCGAAATCATCCAGTACATCGGTGACAAGGACCCGACCACCCGCCGCATCTTCGAAGATATCCTCGCCCAGGAAGAAGAACACGCCGACGACATGGCGGATATCCTTAACGATCTGTAATCCCGTCACACCGCTTTCGCGAGCAGGCTCGCTCCCACACTGGAACGTATTTCAATTGAAGAAATGCGTTCGAATGTGGGAGCGAGCCTGCTCGCGAAGGCGCCTTCAGAGACGCCGCATTACTTGCTGGGTTTAACGGTCACCGGCGCCTTGCCCTGCTTCATCTGCTCCAGCAACGGCGCGCACTGATTCGGTTCGCCACCGCTCGGCGCCACCAGCGCCAGCAATCCCGCCGCCGGTGCGGCTATCACGCCCAGCGCAACCATCCCCGCCCCGCGCAGCATCAACGGTACGGCTTTGACGCCGGCATCCGGTTTGATGAACTTGCCGCGCACATATAGCGGCGAGCGCAGCGAGATCAGACGCCAGCCTTTCGACTCCGGGGTCACGGTCAGATCGAGTTGCTCGGTAGCCATGTTCGCTGTGCCATCGATGTAAATGATCGCGTTCTCGGTATCGAAGACAAACAGCCGTGTCGTGGCCAGGCCGGTCTTGATGTCGAAGTCCGCCGCCGCGCAATTGATCTTCACTTCCTTGTCACCAAAGATCTTGCCGACCACGTAGTTACCGACGTTGAGCCCGGCCAGCTCCATCAGCTCGCGGCTGATCGCACCGTCGTTGATCAGCATCTTCAGATTGCCGTTGGCGCCGCCGAGCAGCTTGGCCACGGAGTTGCCACGGCCACTGATGTCGGCATCGCCATTGAGCTCACCGAAACTGGTTTTCATCGGTTCGAAGGTCGGGAACAACTCTTTGAGTTTGAATTTGCGTGCGGTCAAACGCGCCCGGCCTTCCAGCGGCTCGGTGCGGCCATTGAGGCGAATCAGCGCATCCAGCGTGCCGCCGGCGACGCCAAAGCGCAGCGGTTCCAGGCTGAGCTCGCCGTCGTTGAGTTTCAGATGGGTATAGAGATCGTTGAACGGCAGCTTCTCGCTGTGGACGATGCGTTTGCCGGTGAACTCGACATCGGCATCCATGGCGCGCCAGCGATCGGTTTTGAATTCTTCGACCGGCAGGACTTTATCTGCCGGCTGCTTGCTCGCGCCGCCACGGGCCTTTTGCTCGGTGTTGGAATCAGCCCCGATCAACGGTGCAAGGTCGGCGAACAGCAGTTGATTGGAGAGCAACGCACCGCTGAGTTTTGGCCGTGGCTGGCTGGCCACGTAGGTCAAGTCGCCGTGAATATCGCTGTCGCCGATCTTGCCGTTGAATTTTTCATAAGTGAATTTCGCCCCGGCCTCGTCATGCAGCTTGGCGATCAGGTGGCCGTCGGTGGAATACGGTGGGGTGTCCGGCAGCGTCACGCCGGTCAGCGGGTAAAGATTGCCGAGGCTGTCGCCAGCGAGCTTCAAGCGCAGGTCGAGGGCCCCGAGATTCAGCGGGTCAGTCAGGGTGCCGGCCAGTTCGATACGGGTGTCGCCGATCTTCGCCTGGGCCTGCAACGGGAACGGCTTGCTCGCGTCCTGCAAGGCCAGCAGCCCGCCGATCTTGCCCTGCCCGGTGAGGTTCTGCCCGTGGTATTGGCCTTTGACCTTGAGTGCAAAGGCATAGTCCTGCGGTGCGCCGCCCTTGTCCTGAGCGGTTTTCGCCGCTTTGTCGCCGACAATCTCGCTGAATGGAATCGGCTTGCCGAGCGGGTCGATCAACACATCGAGGTTGGTCTTCAGGGTCTGGTCGTCGAGGGTCACGTGGCCCTTGTCGAAACCGATCGCGCCGATATCGACCACCCAGCTCGACGGCTCGGCGTTCGGGTCCTTGGGATCGAATTTGAAGGTCCAGTTCGCGCGGCCATCGGCCAGACGTTGCAGTTCGGCATTCGGCTCGGTCAGGTCGATGCGCGGAATCACCACGCGCTGGGCCAGCAGGGCCAGCGGCGAAATGCGCAGTTCAACGCGTTTGAGCGTGACCATCTGCGGCTGTTTCGACCAGTCCGGGTTGCCCAGACTCAGATCCTCGGCGACCACGTGCGGCCACGGCACCCAAGAGCGCCAGCCGCCTTCTTCCGGCTCGCGCTGCCAGATCACAGCGAGGTTGCCATTGATGGCAAACGCCCGGTGCAGTTCTTCCGAAACTTTCTCGTTGATCGTGGGTTTGATCCGGTTCCAGTCGAAAAACACGATGATCAGAATCAAGGCTGCCAGTAGCAGCGCGAGGATGGCGAAGGTCCAGCTGAAGATTTTTCCAGTGCGCGTCATGCACAAAGCTCCTGATCACGACCGCACGCCGGACATCCCGACGCACAGCTGAAACGGCAGACCGAAGCGGCCCCTATGCAGTCTGTGACTGGCGAAAGGCCCGCAGGTTTAATTGAAAGGCAGTTTAAGCCATAAAAAGGCCGGCAAAACTGACCGATCGGTCGAGCAGTGTTACCGCGACCCGCACTTTTGCGAGGCACGAGTGAGTCGAAAATACCCACGACGGTGCAAAACCGTCGCCCGCAAAGGCCCGATCTAGAGCCTTCGCGCCGAACAATCAATTCTGTTGATTATTACCATTGCGTTTATGAACTTTTATATCGACTTATCGAGAGTAGCATTGCCCTCGTACCCACTTTATCGCCCTCCCAAGGAGCCACTATCATGAAACGCCAATTACTGCTCAGCCTTACCCTGTCGATGCTAGCCAGCACTGCTTTTGCCCTGCCCGCTGCCGATCAGGCCACTCCGCAAGTCAAAGACAGCCACTCGGTGTTCAGCCAGACTCTCGCTGAAGACGGCTACGACAAAACCCCACAAGGTCAGACTCTGGCTGAAGACGGCTATGACAAAACCCCACAAGGTCAGACTCTGGCTGAAAACGGTCGCAACCGCCTCCAAGAAAAAGGTCTGGTTGAAGATGGCTATGACAAGACGCCACAAGGCCAGGCTCTAGCCGAAAACGGCCGCAATCGTCTCGAAGAAAAAGGCTTGGTGGAAGACGGCTACGACAAGACTCCACAAGGTCAAGCCCTCGCCGAAGGTGGTGGTGACCGTGTGATCGAACGCAACAGCGCCGTGAGCTGAGCCTATGACGGCCCAGCGAAAAAGCCCAATCAGCGGATTGGGCTTTTGACTTTTCAGCTTCTGTGAATCCCTCGCTGCATGACTCCCCGTTCGACGCCGACAAAGCCGATTTGCTAGAGTGCGGCGCTTGTCCTGCCGAAGAACACACCCTGCGATGCTGCCCCGCGCCGAACAGAAACAACAGACCCGCAACGCCCTGATGGACGCTGCCCGCCACCTGATGGAAAGCGGCCGAGGATTCGGCAGCCTGAGCCTGCGCGAAGTGAGCAAGACCGCCGGCATCGTGCCCACCGGTTTCTACCGGCACTTTGCCGATATGGACGAGTTGGGGCTGGTGCTGGTCAGCGAAGTCGGCCAGACCTTCCGCGAAACCATCCGCCTGGTGCGGCACAATGAATTCGTCATGGGCGGCATCATCGACGCTTCGGTGCGCATCTTCCTTGATGTGGTCAACGCCAACCGCTCGCAATTCCTGTTTCTCGCTCGCGAACAATACGGCGGCTCGCTGCCGGTACGTCAGGCGATCGGCCGTTTGCGCGAGAACATCAGCGCCGACCTCGCGGCGGACCTGGCGCTGATGCCCAAGCTGCAACATCTGGACATCGCCGGTCTCAGCGTGATGGCCGACCTGATCGTCAAATCGGTGTTCGCCACTCTCCCCGACATCATCGACCCGCCCGCCGAAGCCTTGCCGGAGCATCTGACGCCGCAGGCGAAGATCACCCAGCAACTGCGCTTCATCTTCATCGGCCTCAAGCACTGGCAAGGGCTGGGCAGTACCGAGTAATCCCTCTTTATCTGACACAGCGCAAAGCCCCTGTGGGAGCGAGCCTGCTCGCGAAAGCGCTGGATCAGCTGAATACATCTGTCTGACACGGCGCATTCGCGAGCAGGCTCGCTCCCACATTGAACATCCGCCACAGCCTCGCTTTGGTGCATGACAAATCCTTCATGCACCAAAACCTTCCAGAATAGCCGCACCTGTTGAAAGATCAGGCACGCGCCGACAGCTATTTCCTACAGATCGCCCGATTGGCGCGGCGCTTGCTCTAGCCCAATCAACGTTCATTGCTGGAAGCTTTCCGATGCTGGTGATTCATCGCAGAATCGACCCTCAACCCGTCTGGGCCGCCGAGCTGCACCTGACCTTCGAAGCGCGCAGCAAAAGCCGTTTGCGCTGTTTCAGTGCCGAAGGCGAAGACGTCGGGTTGTTTTTGGAGCGCGGCCAGCCACCGCTGTATGACGGCGAATGTCTGCAGGCCGAAGACGGCCGTGTCGTGCGCGTCTGCGCCCGTCCCGAACAACTGCTCCACGTCACTTGCGCCAATGCGTTCGAACTGACGCGCGCGGCCTATCACCTCGGCAACCGCCACGTCGCCCTGCAAGTCGGCGACGGCTGGCTGCGCCTGCTCGACGATTACGTGCTCAAAGCGATGCTCGAACAGCTCGGCGCCCGAGTCGAGGCCATCGAAGCGCCGTTCCAGCCGGAACACGGCGCCTACGGTGGCGGCCATCATCATTCCCGCCACGGTGACGAAGACTTCAACTACGCGCCGAAACTCCATCAGTTCGGCGTGCGCCTGTGAATCCGGCCTGGGCGCTGCTGCGTCTGGCCAGTCCGCAACTGCCGATTGGCGGCTACAGCTATTCCCAGGGTCTGGAAATGGCGGTGGATAACGGCCGGGTCCACAACCCTGACGCCGCCCGCCGCTGGATCAGCGATCAACTGCTGCTCAATCTCGCCCGCTTCGAAGCGCCGCTGCTGTTGGCGCATTGCCAAGCCGCAGCAGATGAAAACTGGGCCGAATTACGACAACTCTGCGAGAGCCACCGCGCCAGTCGCGAAACCCGTGAGTTGCATCTGGAGAGCCGGCAGATGGGTTACTCCTTGCAGCAGTTGTTGAACGGTTTGCCGGAACTCGATGCGCCCGCCCGCGACTTTCTTGACCAGACCACAGAACCGCACCTGGCCTTGTGCTGGGCACTGGCGGCACGCGCCTGGGGCATCAGCCCGCAGGACGCTCTTGCCGCGTGGCTGTGGAGCTGGCTGGAAAACCAGCTCGCCGTGCTGATGAAAACTCTGCCGCTGGGCCAGCAAGCCGCCCAGCGCCTGACCAGCGAACTGCTGCCGCTGCTGCAACAGGCCCAGCACGACGCGACCCACCTCAACCCCGAACACATCGGCAGCGCCGCGTTTGGCCTGTCTCTGGCGTGCATGGCCCACGAGCGCCAGTACAGCCGTCTGTTCCGTTCCTAGGGCCCGTCTACTTTGGAGAATCACATGAACACACAACCTCTGCGCGTCGGCATCGGCGGCCCGGTCGGTTCCGGCAAAACTGCGCTGACACTCGCCCTATGCCTGGCCCTGCGCGAGCGCTACAACCTCGCCGTGGTCACCAACGACATCTACACCCGCGAAGACGCGGATTTCCTGGTGCGCAACGAAGCCCTCGCGCCGGAGCGGATCATCGGCGTGGAAACCGGCGGCTGCCCGCACACGGCGATCCGCGAAGACGCCTCGATCAACCTTGAAGCGGTCGACCAACTGAACCGGCGCTTTCCCGGGCTGGATCTGATTCTGGTGGAGTCCGGCGGCGACAACCTCTCGGCGACCTTCAGCCCGGAGCTGTCGGATCTGACCATCTACGTGATCGACGTCTCCGCCGGCGACAAGCTGCCGCGCAAGGGCGGCCCGGGGATCTGCAAGTCCGACCTGCTGGTGATCAACAAGATCGACCTCGCGCCACTGGTGGGCGCCTCGCTGGAAATGATGGACAGCGACACCAAACGCATGCGCAACGGCAAGCCGTTCGTGTTCAGCAACCAGAAAACCGGTCAGGGCCTCGCAGAAATCATCGCCTTCATCGAACGTCAGGGCCTGCTGACCGCCGCCTGATCCACTTATCCACAAGGAAGCTTATCCATGACACTCAAACGCATTCTTGGCGCTCTGGCGTTGCTGCTGACACCGGCGCTGGCCTTCGCTCACCCGGGCCATGGCGACAGTGGCCTCATCGCAGGCATCAGCCACCCGATCGGCGGGCTCGACCACTTGCTGGCAATGCTCGCCGTCGGTTTGTGGGCGGCGCAGCAACAAGGCGCGGCGCGCTGGGCGCTGCCGTGCACCTTTGTCGGCACCATGTTGCTCGGAGGCTTGCTCGGTTTTGAAGGGCTTGAGTTGCCGGCGCTGGAAAGCGGGATCGCCGCCTCGGTATTGGCGCTGGGCCTGGCCGTGGCACTGGCGGTGCGTCCACCGCTGGTGATGGCGGTGACAGCGACGGCGCTGTTTGCGCTGTTCCATGGCGTGGCGCATGGGCTGGAGCTGCCGGAAATGAGCAGCCCGTGGGCGTATGCGGCCGGGTTCGTCGCAGCGACGGCGGTGTTGCATGCACTCGGTTATGGCGTGGTGCGAGTTCTTCCGCAGGCAGCGGCGCCGCTGGTGCGGTTGGCGGGTGCGGCTTCGGCGGCGACCGGAATGTGGTTGCTGGCAGGCTAATCTCTATCGCCTGAGCCGGCCTCATCGCTGGCAAGCCAGCTCCCACAGGTTATTGGGTAAGTCCACAATTGTGTGAACACTCAATTTCCTTGTGGGAGCTGGCTTGCCAGCGATGACGGCCGATCAGACACCAAACCTTTAAAGGCTGCCTCTCTGCTACCATG
>NZ_RCOA01000142.1:0-35938 GCF_004307585.1 Pseudomonas sp. Sample_20
CCCCTCTATATCCAGAGGCCGGCAACGCCAGTACGCCGGTTTCGGGTTCATGATCGGGACCGGCGGATCTTTCCGATCTTGGGTTGCCTGTGGATCGAACACGTAATGCAGCCAGTCCTGCGCTTCCTGGAAGCGCTCTTCATCACGCAACCGGGTGGCAATCAAATGCGGGAGGTGAAAAAACAATTCCCAGAAATTCAGACCGTTGGCACCGTTGAAGGGACCATTGAGTTCAACAAATTCTGCGCCGGTCGGCGACGGTTCGAGAATGAACTGGTTGGACCAGTCCAGCACGGCGTCCACGGAAATATTCGAACGCCTTACCAGTTCCGAACCGAATAATGAATTGAGCCGAACGTATTTCAACGCCAGTCCAGCTTGATTGAATGACAGGAACTGTGCCGTACCTGCACTGCTCCTGTGCAGAGTTGGCGGGACGAAGTCCATGAGATCGACAATCGTCAGGTCGAACTCTTTCTGTCCTGTAGGGGAACTGGGAGAGGCGAATAAGACCGTGACTGGCGTAGCCCATGTGCCTTTCGCCCGCCGGGAAGTCCACGCTTGAGTTGTCCAGCCACCGCTTGCATCCTGGAGTTCACTAATCGGCGGCGGATCGATATCAGACGATCCCGTCACTTGCAGCACCATATTCAACGTAGCGCTTTCAAGTCCCGTGGGACTGCAGAAACCCTGAACCGTCAGCACATCGTTGTCATCGACGCGCGTTGCCATAACGTTCAGACCAAGATAGGGAGTCAGGGAACCATGGCTCGTTATGCGAGGGACAGCAGTAACCTGAATGTCGAGCGGGTGCTGAACCGTATCGCTGCTGACGAATCGCTCCTCGAGTGCCAGATCCAGCCACGCGCCACCGTCCAGGAGGGGGCGCATCAGCACGTCGTAAATCGCATGCACTTTCAGATCCGTTTCAGCAGAATCTTCCGGTGGAGAATCTGCGGGTGACTTCTTAGAGAACTTGCCACTTAACAGAATCCCCAACTTGCCCTTCGGATTAAGGTAATCAGCATGCACAGTCGCAATCAGTCGGGGGGGGCTCGCCAAAAGGTTGTCCTTGCACTCTGAACTGTGCACACACAACGGCGCCGACCACTGCCCGTTCTGTGTCATGAATGCCAGATTGATCACCAATTTGCTCGGGCTGAAAGCCTCCGCTGCGCTGCCGACGACCGCGTCACGCCATTCGGCCCAGACCACACATAACCGGCCATTCCAGAACACCGGGCGGATATCCAGCACCTGATTGGTGGTGGGGATTTCCACCGCTTGCCATTCACTCCAGGCCGCCGGGTTGACCGCCGCGCTGGCCGGGCTCAGTTCGATCTCGGCCTTGCGCCAAAAATACTGAAACGGCTGCACTCGCTGCCGCCCCAGGAAGTAGTAATCGGCTTTGGCCGGTGTCATGCCATCCATGAAACAGCTGATCACATCGAGATCGCAGATTTTTTCGAATGCCTGTAGATACTCCTGCAGCGCAGCCTGCACGGTATCGTTGTTCAAACGGGCCTGGTTAAGGTTGTTTTCCAGATTTCTGAACAGACTGGTTTTGCGCAGTCGCACTGATGGAATGATGAAATTTTCCGGATAGCATGGAATTTTTTGCATCGCCGACCAATCGGAATAATTGCTGTAAAAAATCCATTCGTGCAGATGACGCTTGTCGAACTCATGATCTCCAAAGCCTGGCTCCAGCTTTCGATACACCGCATGAATGTACTGCTGCACACAGCTTGTCGCTTCGGCAACTCTGGAACTCTTCACCTGATAGGTGTCAAGCGGGTCGATGCGCAGCAATTCAAACAGATCTTCAGGCGTTTTCAGAAACGGGTATCGGGTATTGGCCACTTGACCAATGCAGTATTCGAGCAGGGCCGAGCGACGTTTTTCCAGCAGCCCGCCAATGTTACTCAGTGCCATGATCTCGCTCCTTGGAATATGGCCCGGGGACAAACGTTCGCCAGGCAGTACGCAACGTCCTGCCACTAGCTCCGGGCGAACGTGATGGCATTGGTGAATATTCTTTCGCTTTCCCCAGACTGAGTACGAACACTGAACTCGAATGTGCCACCCGTCCTGCTTGAAACAAAAACCCGTGTAAGCCCCTGCCGATCAGTGAAACCCTGCGCCGGCCGAATAGTGACGGCATCCCTCTTCGCGGGCGCTTCGATTGTCCAGAACCACTCCACCAGCGAGTTCTGTCCGCGGTTTCCGTAGGCGTCTTCCAGCACCGCATAAAGTTCTACTTCATGGCCGTATTCCACTGTATCCAGAGGCGTAGGTGAAAGTTCCTCAAGCGGGAAAAACAGCGTAGCGAAATCGGCTGTGATCTCGATGGAAGGGGCATATTGCGGCTCGAACAAATCCAGCCAGAGCACTGGCGTGTCGTGACCCATGACCTTGCCGGGAATAAACTCAGCCACAAGCGTCCCGTCGATCAGGGTGGTGTCGTCTTTAATGGTGCCCAATGTGGCGCGCCAATGGACGGTGACGCCACTCAGCGGCTCCCCGTTGGCGTCTTTGAGGGTCACCTTGTAAGTGACCTTTTCGCCTGGCTTATTGGCCACAACGGTGCTGTTATCCACCACTTCGCACGTCATCGTGACCAGCCCTGTGACGTCGCCCGGTGCATGCACAATTGGCGCCTGCGCACCGGACTCGCCGAGCAGGGCATGTTCAGCGGCCTTGGCGTAGGAACTTTTATCGACCGTCTCGGGCAGATTACCGATCAGAAAAATCGTTAAGGCATCCATACCGGTCGCGGTGGACAGCGTCAGCACGCGCATCAACAAATCGAGCTGGCTGAGGTTCTTCAGAATCCCGTCGACATCGATGCGGCTGACACATTCGCGCACGTCCTGCACGCTCCAGCCAAAAAAATTCGCCAGCTTGATGGCAGACGCCTGTTGCGCAAGCCTTTTCGCATCACCACTGACTGCCGGCAATGCGTTGACCTGACGCAGGTAATCCAAAAGCTTCTGTGGCGATTGGCCGCTCGCGGCTGAAGCGAGGGCAAAAGCGCGAGTGAGCGTCGTCAGGTAATAAAGAGTGCGCACCGTCAACGTATGTTTGTCGGCCTGAACAAGCCAGTCCTTGTAGCCGCTATCCAGATATTCCTGCAACAGCGCGGCGCTTAACCCAAGTGTCGACACCACCTCACTGCGCCGGCGAATTTCAGCCAGCAGATCAAATGATGCGCTTGCGGCTCGGTCGCGTGTACGGCCGGACGCCTCGGCTTGCGTATCGGTTCGCTCCAATACATGCAGGAGTAATTGATGCACCGTGACGCCTGCCCAATCCAGGACCAGCAACGCTTGATCCACACCCACGCCGGCGTATGAAGCCAGCGTCTCCCTTACCAGCGAAGTCTGAGCATCGCGCATCTGTAGAAAAGCACTGACCATGCTGGTGATGATGTTCTGCCGCAATGCTGGCTCGATCTCACCCAAGGCGCTATTGACCGCCCATGAGATCTTTTGAAGGACGAAGGCCGGATACGTTTCAGCGTCTTGCTCATAGGGCAGGATCAGCCCATACAAATCGGTTATCGGCCCCAGGCTGTCGGCGGACGTCGCGAGGAATTCGATCCAGTCAGTAGCACCGGCGGTCGGTACGCCAGCCATGAGGAAAGTGCTATTGGACAGCTGTGCCGTCGGCAGCAAATTGCGAATCTGCTCGAAAAACTGCTCATCCTGTTCGGACAGTTCCTGTACCGGTGGCGCGTTGACCGCATGCTGCAACATCCACGACACCGGCAGACTGTTTTGCACGCACCACTGCACGCAACTTTGCATAGCCTCGATCAGTTCCAGCGCATCCGGTAAACCGTCCGGAACATCGTGAATGACAGGGACACCGGCGAAGCGGTTGATCCACTCATCGCCGCCCAGCATCGACAGCATCAGTACACCTTCAACCGGTGTGATGTTCAACAGCCGGGGCAGCGACACCAAACGATAAAAACTTGAGATGATCGCTGCGTTGCGATTCAGTGTTTCGGTCAAGCCGTAAGCCTTGGCCACTGTTTTCGCCAGAACGTAATAAGTCTGCGGATCAATCGCCAGGCCACTGCAGAGCTGGCTGATCGTCAGATCCACCATGCCAGGCACAGGTGTTACCGCAAACGCACCGTTATCGAGCTTGAAAGGTTCGCGATAGCCTGATTCGAAATTGAACGACTGATCGAACTGCGAAAGCGCTTCGCCGCGGCCATAAACCGACATCTCACCGATAAAGACCGCGAAGTCCGCGGCAGTGCATTGGTAGCGCTCGCGCAACTTTTGAAACAAGCCAAGTGCATGCACGACGCCATTGGTTATTTCCATTTTGTCTGAAGAGTCTTCAGGCCGATTGCCGAGCGCAGTCGCCCTGATGGCAGCTGCCAACACTACGTCTACCTGATCGAACGGCAATCCGGTCCAGCTCGCCAGGCGCACCATCCGATTCAGTCGGTCATAACGATTGAACCCGATGGACTCGTCGGGATTTGCCGTCAATCGATGCCGAAGCTCGCTTGCATTATCGATACGCACCGCCGGCGCAGTGTTGTCATTGATATAGATTGACCCCGAGCGCTCGCTTTCCGGATGCTCGGGCTTGTCGTCCATATAGGTAACATTGGTCGAGCGCACCGGAGCAAAGTCGCCAATCGACAGCAGGGCTTCGATCTGCCGACTGTCGAGCTTGGTGCGCTCACCCAGGAACACCACCTGATTGAGTAACCGGTATTCGTCGAGCTTGGTGGTACCAAAGTTATGCGCAAAGAAACTTTCGCGATCTTCGAAATCCGCCCGGGTTTCTGTCAGCAACAGGCGCTGATAAGGGCCAAGCCGCGAAGCGTGGGCGAAACCCTTTGCAGTATTGGCACCCCGACCATTGGTTTGCAGAAAATACGGATAAGCAAGGTCGACCCGGTGCTCAAAATCGCCCACCGACAGATCATGAACCTGCGCGATACCATCAATCGTGACCCAATGCTGGTAATAAGGCAGGCCGTTGGGGTAGCGAGCTGCGATCAGCGCGTCTTCGATCGACTCGACATCCGTGTTCGCCGCAATGAATTTCTCCAGCACCTCGACGATGATGTCCACAGACGAGATCGACTGATAAACCGCATTGAAGTCGACGCTCAGTGCCAGCAAATCCGTGCGCCGGTTATGCAGCGCATATTTTTCTTCCTTGTTGATGCCCTCCAGACGGTCACGAACCCAGCGCAACAAGTCGATCAGATAGGCTACTGGCGACCAGATGGACTCCAGCGCATCTGGCGGGCACAGTGCAGCAAAATCGGTACCGATCAGAGCGTGATAATTGGGACCGTCCACGATCGATAGCAAACCGCTGGAGCTGCGCTTTGGCGCGTCCCTGTTCCCCCTCAGCGTCCTCTCGATAAACTGGCGCCGCTGAGACGTGGCTACGCTGTTGGCGCCGCGCCAGAATTGTTGCGCTTGCTCAAAGCTGAGTTGCGGGTGCTCCTGGAGCATGCCTTGAACACCCTTTTCAACCAGTGGATAAATTGATCCACCGTTTTCCAGGTAAGTCTCGAGGTTCTGCAGTCCGACGTCCTGTGCTCGTTGTTTCTCGCTGAACAACTGGTCGAACAGTTGCAGGGCGGGACGGCGCGAATCAACCATGATCAGATTCCTTTAGGCGACAACTGGCCCGCACAGCCCGACATCCTTCGTCGGGCTGCACATTCAGTAAGCACGATTTAGCGCTGCGAAAGCCGTTTAGTCGACTGTCATTTATGACAGGTTTTATAACCGTTCGTCGGAAGTCAGGCTTCAGGAATTGTTGTGAAAAGGCGCGCGCCTTCGACTTCAAAACGCGCACTATCGGCCCAATCGGACATCGTCGCGTCATCCGCTGCGTCAGTCAGCGTCTGCCGGAATCGGTACCAGTTACCCGCCAGCGGCATTGCCCGCGTCGCCTGCCCGCGCCAGTGCCCATCGACCACCGGTACCTGCGCCAGCCACTGCACGTCCGGGTTGTACCAACTCACTACGGCGCCCATGCCCGGACGGCCCTGGCCGCTGAACTGCAGCGGCTGAGTGACCCAGCGTCCGGCTGCGGGCGCGTCGAGCGCAGGTCGGAAAGTACCCAAAATGACCGAGCGCAGAGTTTCAAATGATTCGAACCCGTCCAGAGATGCGACTGCCTCCAGCCGATAAAGCCCCCCGTCGGGCGGGCTTGCATCGAGCATCACTGACCAGGTGCGATTTTCCTGCACGATTCCACTTGCCGGCTCTGAGCGCGTAGCACCGACCAGCGTCACCGTAACCGTATCGCCCGGCACGCCAAAACCGCACACCACCACTTGCTGCCCGATGGCGTTGCCCTCGACCGGAGTTTCAATGAAGGGGGCGGCCGGCACGACGTCAAAGTGCAGCGGCTCGCTGTCTTTCGACTCCTGCAGTGTGCCGCTTTCATCCATGAACCTTTGCCGAGCCCAGATTGTTTGGCTGCCCACCGGCAACGTCACTTCGGCTTGCCAAATGCCCTGCCAGTCGACAACGACATTACTGAGCAGAGGTTCGGTGAGCCCTAGCAGACAGACTTCGACAACCCCGCCCCTCATGCCGGTACCCTTGAGCAATGCAGTTCGTGGCAACTTGCCGTTTGGTATCGGCTGGAGAAATTCTGGCGGCAGCAACACCACCGTCAATTCATGCTCGTCACTGTACAGCGACGGTCGACCGTCCAGTGTCTGCTGTGCGTCGAAGGTGTAGAGCCTGAATTCCAGAAGGGTCAGGTCAATCGACCAGTCGCCGTCCTGGCTCAATACTTTCGGCTCTCCCAACGGACGGCCAAACCGTTTGTCACGCAGTTGCAAGGTAGCACCCACCATTCCCATCGTGCCCTCGACCGTTACGACACGGCCGACTTCCGAGCCGTCCGGCGGCTGAGTAATCACTGGCGTGACCATCGGCCTCCGGACAATAAAGGTTCTGGACGCCGGCTCCGAAGTTTGCTGCGCGGCGAGCTGGGTTACCGTGACGGTATGGGAAATATCCGGGGCAAAATCCTTGTCGCGCCTGAACTGCCACGTGTCACCAATGACGACACCCTGGTGCACAATGCCGGGTTCGTCGCTGTACTCAATGTTCACGGTTGCACCCGGCCAGCACGTACCGCTGAACCTTGGCGAAAGCCCTTCATCTTCAGGGTCGTTCAGGCCAGGGACCTGCGGCGGGATGGTGACTTTGAGGACAAACCAGTTTGGCGACTGATGACCGTTGAGAAATTGCTTTATGTGTACCTCACGCTCGAACGACGGTCCCCAGACCGTATAAGCCTTGCTTGACCATTGCCCGCCGTTGACCGCAACTGGAGGCGCTTCGTGATCTCCGCTATTGGGCCTGTGCAGATACACCGTGGCACCGTTGAAGCCTTTGCCGCTGAAGGTCGGTTGGTAGTCGTCGGTGAATTGCACGTCACTGACATCGGGGAGAATGTTTTTGACCTCAAAGGTCAGCGGCAGCGACTCGATCCAGCCGCTGGCGTTGTCAGCGATTTTTTGAATGACGGTGACGTTGTAGGTACCGACAGTCCACTCCTGCGCTGCGGTGCTCCATGTGCCACCCGGCATCACTTCGGCATTTGCAGGCGGGGGAACGTGCACCGCCCCCCCGTTGACGGTGAACTGGATTTCAGATTTGAGTTTGGAATCGTAATAACCCTTGCCGGAGAAAGTTACTGTAGTTCCAGCGAAGGTGACGGTGGGCTGTTGCAGGGTGGGCGGGCGAATCCTGAAGGCTTGTGGTGCACTGCGTCCGGATGACACGCCATCCAGATCCTGCTCGACAACAAGGCTGATCGCCCCTGGCGGCACTTTGATCATCCCCTCCCACGGCCCGTCTACATCGCTAACGACTTCCCAGCCAGGAACGGAATCATTCGTCAGATCGAAAAATGCTCTCAATCGCGCGCCAGCCAGGCCGTTGGTTCCTTTCAGGAGGAAGTCTGGATCATGGATTGCCAACTCAGGTGGTTTGGATATTGACGGCACACCCATGACTCTGAAAGTCGCGGCCTCGGTATAAAAATGACTGATATTCGGTGATTTGAGTTGAGCGGTAACCGAGAACGTCCCACTTACTGGGACCTTTGTTGCCTTAGCCTCCCAACTCGTACCGGCATCTCCGACAGTAATAACGTCGCTCCAGTTTTCATAATGATTCAAATGCCCAACCACTCTGATAACAGTACCCGGCGCAGCCATACCTCTGAAACAAAGCAGATCCTTTGCCAGAACAAACGCATTAGCTGTCGGGTAAGTTATTCGAGCCCGGTAGACTGTTTTATAAGCAGTCCGCTCGGAAACCTTACCAGCGTACATTTGATATGCTTGAAACGTTAGAGAATTTTTGTTTTCCGCCACGGTGACTGGCACTGACCAAGGATCGTAGAAAGCCTCTTCTGCCCCAATCGTACCGCGCCCATCGTCCAGGACAACAGTATAACGGTATATTGCCCCCGTACCCTTGACAGCGAAAGTTGAAGATGTGAAGTTTCGGATTGCACTGATGGTTGGAATGGGCATCCGATAATTGGCGATCTTGTAGGTTTTCAGAACCGGATCACTTGCGTTATCTACATCATAAATATAATCGAACCCCACTGTTACGTTTCTCTGATTGGCGATAATCATTTCTCGATAGGGTTCATCAAGATCGATCCACTCACCGGTCTGGCGAGCACTGCCCGTCAGTTCTCTTACATTACCTTCACCGCTAACCAACGAAAGATAGAATTTTACATTCCCTTCATAACGTCGATTCTCTTTTGCTCTGTACGCTGACACGATGCAAGTAAATGTCGAACCATCGTAGGAGTAGGCATAGCTCACTCGAAGCTGCGCCCACCTACCGTCTTCTTCCGCGTGCAGCTCATGGGTTACAAATGCCACATCCGTTCCGATCTCCTCAGCGCAGACTACCTCTTGTTTCGGGGGCAAGCTGTCGGAAGGATCTTTAATACCATCATCTTGTTCCATGGCCGGATCTCAGAAAGGGCAAGCTGGCTGATAGATAAAACAGGTCACATTCATTGAATACCGATGCGTCGCATCGCTACACCTGTAAAACCTGACAGTCCCGACCAGCGGTAACTATTCCACGCCTTAATATGCTTGCGTCCTTCAGCCATTAAACGCGACTGCATCAGTTTGCGTTGTTGCCACACATCACTCAGAGTTCACCAACTTGTACATATGAAACGCCGCCCGGCATGGCTGATCAGGCGCGCGGCTTCGACTTCAAAACGCGCACTGTCCGCCCAATCGGACATCGTTGCGTCATCCGCTGCGTCAGTCAGCGTCTGCCGGAATCGGTACCAGCTCCCCCCCAGAGGCAGTGCCCGCGCCGCGTCTCCGCGCCATTGCTCACCGTCCACGGGCAGCTGCGGCACCCATTGCACATCCGGGTTGTACCAACTCACGACGGCGCCCACGCCCGGGCGGCCCTTGCCGCTGAACTGCACTGGATGGCTGACCCAGCGTCCCGGCGCCGGCTCGTCGAGGGCTGGCACAAAAGTACCCAAAATGACCGAGCGCAGGGTTTCAAATGATTCGAACCCGTCCAGAGATGCGACTGCCTCCAGCCGATAAAGCCCCCCGTCGGGCGGGCTTGCATCGAGCATCACTGACCAGGTGCGATTTTCCTGCACGATTCCACTTGCCGGCTCTGAGCGCGTAGCACCGACCAGCGTCACCGTAACCGTATCGCCCGGCACGCCAAAACCGCACACCACCACTTGCTGCCCGATGGCGTTGCCCTCGACCGGAGTTTCAATGAAGGGGGCGGCCGGCACGACGTCAAAGTGCAGCGGCTCGCTGTCTTTCGACTCCTGCAGTGTGCCGCTTTCATCCATGAACCTTTGCCGAGCCCAGATTGTTTGGCTGCCCACCGGCAACGTCACTTCGGCTTGCCAAATGCCCTGCCAGTCGACAACGACATTACTGAGCAGAGGTTCGGTGAGCCCTAGCAGACAGACTTCGACAACCCCGCCCCTCATGCCGGTACCCTTGAGCAATGCAGTTCGTGGCAACTTGCCGTTTGGTATCGGCTGGAGAAATTCTGGCGGCAGCAACACCACCGTCAATTCATGCTCGTCACTGTACAGCGACGGTCGACCGTCCAGTGTCTGCTGTGCGTCGAAGGTGTAGAGCCTGAATTCCAGAAGGGTCAGGTCAATCGACCAGTCGCCGTCCTGGCTCAATACTTTCGGCTCTCCCAACGGACGGCCAAACCGTTTGTCACGCAGTTGCAAGGTAGCACCCACCATTCCCATCGTGCCCTCGACCGTTACGACACGGCCGACTTCCGAGCCGTCCGGCGGCTGAGTAATCACTGGCGTGACCATCGGCCTCCGGACAATAAAGGTTCTGGACGCCGGCTCCGAAGTTTGCTGCGCGGCGAGCTGGGTTACCGTGACGGTATGGGAAATATCCGGGGCAAAATCCTTGTCGCGCCTGAACTGCCACGTGTCACCAATGACGACACCCTGGTGCACAATGCCGGGTTCGTCGCTGTACTCAATGTTCACGGTTGCACCCGGCCAGCACGTACCGCTGAACCTTGGCGAAAGCCCTTCATCTTCAGGGTCGTTCAGGCCAGGGACCTGCGGCGGGATGGTGACTTTGAGGACAAACCAGTTTGGCGACTGATGACCGTTGAGAAATTGCTTTATGTGTACCTCACGCTCGAACGACGGTCCCCAGACCGTATAAGCCTTGCTTGACCATTGCCCGCCGTTGACCGCAACTGGAGGCGCTTCGTGATCTCCGCTATTGGGCCTGTGCAGATACACCGTGGCACCGTTGAAGCCTTTGCCGCTGAAGGTCGGTTGGTAGTCGTCGGTGAATTGCACGTCACTGACATCGGGGAGAATGTTTTTGACCTCAAAGGTCAGCGGCAGCGAGTCGATCCAGCCGCCGGCGTTGTCTCTGATCTTCTGGACGGCGTTGATTTCATAGGTGCCAAGTTTCCAGCCCGTTACGGCGGTGCTCCAAGTGCCGTTGCGCTGTACTTGTGCGTTGGGAGGCGCGACCGGCATTGGGCCGGCTGGACTTTCGAGGATAGTGAACTCGATTTCGGTTCTGAGCTTCTCGTCGAAATGTCCGGTGCCGGAAAATGTGATCGTTTCATTGGCTTGCGTGTATGTGACGGTCGGCTTGCCCGTGCGTACCCGTATGCCGAAGGGTTCGCTTGTTATTGAGGGAACTCCATTAACTGTGTGCGTGCCGAAAATCGAATGGGGGCCAGGTGAAAGGGTGCCTTCTCGGCGCCATTTTCCAGTCACGGGATCAGGCCAGCCCACCGTTACGGCGTTGCTTCCCATTTGCTCTGAATACACGTCGACCCTGTTCTGATGGAAACCAGTGGCGCCGGTCCCCTCGAACATCGTTTTGGCGTCCACAATTGGCGGCGAAGCGGGGTTGGCCTTTGGCGCTGAAATTACTGGAGGCCCGATAACATAAAACTCTTGAGGATCCCCAAGGTCGGCAAAGATTCCGTTCAGACTCTGTTGGGCAACGAGGGTGTAGCGAGCCCCTCGCGCAAAAGTATAGGTACTGGTTGCAGCCCAGTCGCCGTCGGAAACCGCAGGAAAAGAGACGACAGGCAACATTAAACCTTTTATGTAAACCGTGATTGTGGCGCCTTTGTACGCCCCGCGCCCCCTGATTACGGGTTGAACACTCTGGACGGGCAGACTGATATTCGGGGACGTGATTTGGATTTTGTTCAGAACGGTGAACGTCCACGTTTCGGTATATCGACCCAGCGTTCCGTCGACGTCTTCACGGATCAGTAGCTCGTGCACGCCTTGAAGAAGGCCGGTCAATAATGTGACAGTCCACGGCCCATGATTTGGAGTAGTGTCCGTCGTACTCATTACGGCTTTGTCGGCAGGACGCACAAGCTTTATCACACTGCCTGAGCGGGCAGTACCTGACACCGTCCCGCCGACTGTAACAACTGCTTTGGGGTGGAACTTGGCAGGAGCCCTCACTTCAACATTCTGAGAGGTCCATGGTGCCCACGTGGTATCTCTCCTCCACACCCCATCAAATTTGGCCCTCCCCTCCACAAGTCCATTGATCTGGATAGTGTTCCAATGAACCGCCTTAAACCAATCTCCATCAAGAATAGTCCTGCTGGTGTTTCCAGAATGAAAGTCCATCCACGCCTGATTATATTCTCCGGCGGACGATGGAATACTAAATGTAAGCGGCGTATCGGGGGCGAGTAGAATCGTGCTGTTTGCATGGAGAAACTCGAGAGGCAGCAAAGCGTGAACATCTGAACTCCCGTCATCTTCGTTCGGAGCACGCTCACCTTCCCTAAGAACAAAAGTACCCTCTGACATGATTGTTTTCCTCTCGCTAAATTTGGCAGCCAGTCTTGTTTTTACAGAACACGCCAATGCGCAGGCACCTGTAAAACCTGACAGTCCTGACCAGCGGTAACTATTCCCACGCTGCAACATGCAGACGTCCTTCAGCCATTAGCACGCGGCTACATCAGCTTGCGCCGTTGCCTACACATCACTCAGAATCCGCCGGCTTGTGCGCTTTGAAGCTGCCCCGTAACTTGATCCGTGCCGCTGCCAATCAGTGGTCGGGTTTAGTCGCCCGGGTCGTGCATTGCGCATAAGCGTCATCAAGTCGGGTAATCCCTATCCCCGCACTCGATGGTGGCTGTTCGCAGGGCGCCTCAGGGCGCGCCGGTTTGTGCACTCCCGGTCGACTAACCTGCTTACAGCCGCCACCCTTTCGTTTAGTCGCGAAGAGGTGGATGCCCCAACTATGAGTGTGCAGACAATGATCAAACCAACACCCAATCCCCCTGAAAGCGAAGACTCGACCTCCCCCTACGCTTCCCCCGATTCCACCAGACTCCACCAGGCCGCTGAAAAAGCCCTCGATCACTACCTGAAAAAACCCGGCGCTGCGCCGTCGTGCAATTCCGTCGATCGCGGCATGCAGATGTTCATGGTCGCGCCCGACATCAACCCCGAAGCGATGGCCATTCAGACCTACGAGACCTTTTCTTCGGTCAGCATTCTGCTGCTCGACCTGGCGGACAGCCTCGAGGACAAGCCGCGACATCTGGCGATGGCGATCTATCAGTTGAGCGAGATGGGGTTATTGCTGGCGGAGAAGGCGCTGGATCAGGAGCGGGCGATCGCGGTGGCGTGACGTCAAGATCAAAAGATCGCAGCCTGCGGCAGCTCCTACATCTGGAATGCGTTCCCCTGTAGGAGCTGCCGAAGGCTGCGATCTTTTGCTGTTCAGGCAGAAGCCGGCAACGGCTGAAAACTGAAGTACTGCTTCAGCGCCAGCACCAGCTCGCCGAACTCCGCCGGTGCACGCCGCAGGATGAAACCGGCGTCGTAATGCATCGGCGTGGCGTCTTCATGGCACCACACGCAGCAGGCGCTGAAATCGATGACTTGCTGGCTGCCATCACGGGCGGGGATTTTGAGGCGTAACTGGAAATCTGCGCCGATCATCATCGGCAACTGGCTGATCAGCATCAGCCCGTCCGCAGACACGTTGCCGAGAAAGCCGACGGGTTTGTCGGTGATGCTATTGAACACTCTGAGGTAATACGGCAACTGGTGCCGTTCGATCCGGCGGTCGGTAAACATGATGTGCTGTACGCCATGCAGGGCTCCGCCAGGGAGCCGCACCTGTGCTTCGGAACGAGCCTGTAGGCAGGCCCGCTCTCCCCGCTTCCGGTGTGACGGTCGCGACAATCGCCGTCACTTTTACCACTGCCAGTCGCAGGTGTTGCGCCGCCATCGAGACAAGCCTCGCAAGCGGTTTCCTTGACTATAGCGGAGCTTGTACAGACGGCCAGATTTTGTACGACAGTACCGTCAGAAGCGTGTCGGCCGCACCACCGCAGCGGCGCTGCGTGTCGGGTAATGGCCCAGGCTCTGCAAGGTTTCCAGACGTGCGCGGGCGCGGTAGGCGTATTCGCTGTTGGGGTACGAAGCGATGATGAACTGGTAGGTCTGCACCGCGTCGATGTACAGCTTCTGCCGTTCCAGGCACTGGCCGCGCATCATCGACACTTCCGGCCACACGTACGGGCGGGCGCGGCTCGCACGTTCTACTTTGGACAGTTCAAGCATGACCTGCTCGCAATTGCCACGTTCATAGGCGCTGTAGGCGTTGTTCAAATGATGGTTCATCGACCAACGGGTGCAGCCCGTCGCGGCGAGGACGCTGAGGGCAAGGACGGCAATGGGCAACAATCGCATGGGGGTTCTCCTGTCTTGTGCTCTGTATCGACCCCTGGTCGAAAATCTTCAGGCGCGTTTGTCCCGAAGTTGCCACGTTCAATAAAGAAAACGATAAGTAGTGCATTCGAACAATGACTACACCCTTCGAGCATAGTAGCCTCTGCCTGCGCTTGAACTCAGGAGTCTTTGCATGTCCGTCCGTCGTACCAAAATCGTCGCTACCCTTGGCCCGGCCAGTAACTCGCCGGAAGTTCTCGAACAGCTGATTCTGGCTGGTCTGGACGTTGCCCGTCTGAACTTCTCCCACGGCACCCCCGACGAGCACAAGGCTCGCGCGAAGCTGGTGCGTGACCTCGCTGCCAAGCACGGCCGCTTCGTCGCCCTGCTCGGCGACCTGCAAGGCCCGAAAATCCGTATCGCCAAATTCGCCAACAAGAAGATCGAGCTGAAGATCGGTGACAAGTTCACCTTCTCCACCAGCCATCCGTTGACCGAAGGCAACCAGCAAGTGGTCGGCATCGACTACCCGGATCTGGTCAAGGACTGCGGCGTGGGCGACGAGCTGCTGCTCGACGACGGCCGCGTGGTGATGCGCGTTGAAACCGCCACTGCCACCGAGTTGCATTGCGTGGTGACCATCGGCGGCCCGCTGTCCGACCACAAAGGCATCAACCGTCGCGGTGGTGGTCTGACTGCCCCGGCCCTGACTGAAAAAGACAAGGCCGACATCAAGCTCGCCGCCGAAATGGAAGTCGACTACCTCGCAGTGTCCTTCCCGCGTGACGCCGCCGACATGGAATACGCCCGTCAACTGCGTGACGAGGCCGGCGGCACAGCCTGGCTGGTGGCGAAGATCGAACGCGCCGAAGCCGTGGCCGACGACGAAACCCTCGATGGCCTGATCAAGGCTTCCGACGCAGTGATGGTTGCCCGTGGCGACCTCGGCGTGGAAATCGGCGACGCCGAGCTGGTGGGCATTCAGAAGAAAATCATCCTGCACGCACGTCGCCACAACAAAGCGGTGATCGTCGCGACGCAGATGATGGAGTCGATGATCCAGAACCCGATGCCGACCCGCGCCGAAGTGTCCGACGTGGCCAACGCCGTGCTCGACTATACCGACGCTGTGATGCTCTCGGCAGAATCCGCCGCTGGTCTCTACCCGCTGGAAGCCGTGCAGGCGATGGCGCGCATCTGCGTCGGCGCCGAGAAACACCCGACCGGCAAGACCTCCAGCCACCGCATCGGCAAGGAATTCAGCCGCTGCGACGAGAGCATCGCGCTGGCGACCATGTACACCGCCAACCACTTCCCGGGCGTCAAAGCGATCATCGCGTTGACTGAAAGCGGCTTCACCCCGCTGATCATGTCGCGTATCCGCTCCTCGGTGCCGATCTACGCGTTCACCCCGCACCGCGAAGCCCAGGCCCGCGCAGCAATGTTCCGTGGCGTCTACACCATCCCGTTCGACCCGGCCTCGCTGGAGCCGCACGAAGTCAGCCAGAAAGCCATCGACGAGCTGACCAAGCGCGGCGTTGTGGAAAAAGGCGACTGGGTCATCCTGACCAAGGGCGACAGCTACCACACCACTGGCGGCACCAACGGCATGAAGATCCTGCATGTCGGTGATCCGCAGGTCTGAGTGACCGGCCGCTGAAACACGAAAGCCCCGCCATGTGAATGGCGGGGCTTTTTGTTGTCTGCATATCGCTGAAAACCAGTTTTCACAGAACGTCAACTGTCAGTTCTGTCAGTTGTTGCGAGAGCCATTCTTGACTAGCGTGCTACTTCACCACCCAACCACTCAAGACTGGGCACGACTCGTGATCAAGGAGGATTGAAGATGGACGTTGCGGCAAACATCTCGCCAGGTAAATTCGACCCAACGTTTGGCAATCAGGGCGTTGCCACTCCGAAAAAACCTCCCGATTTTTCAGGAGACCTTGTCCTGCGGGGGGTGATGGTCGACAAATCAGGGCGCACCTATATCGCGGGAAGCGTAGGCCAATCGAACGGTGATGCCTACTACTTGATCAGACTGGATAGCAATGGCGTACACGACACTCAATTTGGCCAGAGTGGCTACGTAACCGGTCAATTTGAGGACGGAGAAGGATCGCATTCCTTCGCTAACGAAATAGTGGAACAGGCCGACGGCAAACTGCTGCTCATCGGCAGTTTCTTTCAGGCTAACCTCAAGCGTGCCATAGGAGTCGTGCGTCTCGACGTCGCTGGCAACCTTGATCCGGCATTCAACAAAACCGGCAAAGTCGCTGTTTACCTCACGGACGACGACACGGCACATCAGAAGCACCAGCAACTACCCAACGCAGCGAACTCAAAAACCGGTAGCCAGCGGTCGACCGTTCTGCCTGACGGCAAGATCGTATTGCATACCACCGTAGATCGGGATGGAAACAAAGTGGCGACAGCCGTCATTCGACTCTTGCCTGACGGCACACGGGATATTGAATTTAACGAGGGAGAAATCGCCTATGTTCTCCACCCGAATTTCACTCACACGGAGCTATACGATCTATTGGCAAAACAGGATGGGACCTACGTGCTCGCGGGCTGTGTACGTGGCAATGATCCTTACCGGGCAGTACTCAACCGCTTGACTGCTACCGGGAAAATTGATGACTCGTTCGCCGTTGATGGCTTTGAAGTGATGGATCCGATAGAGAACTCGCTGAGCGTCAATGTCTTGAAAGTTATCGGGCAGACGAATAAGCGGCTGTTATCCGTTGGGTATACCGAGCCTGCACACCATGGCGTATTGATCAGCCGGGAATCCGACGGCAAACCCAACATCCAGTTCAACGCAGGCAAACCACTTCTGAGCAGACTGCAAGGCATTGACACCTTATGGCTTGACGCGTCCATCCAGAGCAGCGGACACATACTTGTTGCCGGGCTGAGTCAAGTGTCCTCTGGTTTTAACCATGTTATTGCCAGATTCACCGATGACGGCAAATTGGACACGGATTTTGCGGATGGCAAAGGCTGGCGAGTGTTCGACCTGGAGAGGGGGATCTGGACCGGGGTTGCAATCGGTGAAGGTAAAATGACGTTCCTCGGCCAAAGGCAAGTCGACGGGCAACGGGTTCAATGCGTCGGCCGTGGATTGATCGAGTGACCTGGCGACGAGTTTACCGGCTGCCCCTGATTGAGAGTTTTACGGTCTGGTCAACCCCTTTCGCGAGCAGGCTCGCTACCAACTTTGAAATGCGTTCCCCCGTGGGAGCGAGCCTGCTCGCGAAGGCGTCTTGACCGTCACCGAAAAAACCTGCTCAACGCCGCCACCGCCTCCGGCGAACGCAGGCGCTGGGTGAACAACGCACCCTCCTCCTCGATCACCTTGCGCAGCAGATCCCGATCCGGCGCTCGCATCAATTGCTTGCTGATGCGCACCGCTTCGGCCGGCAATTCATCAAACCGCAGCGCCACTTCTCGCGCCTTGCTCAACGCCGCTTCACCGCTGTCCAGCGCTTCGGTGGCGATCCCCCACTGCGCAGCCTGTTCGCCGTTGAAGCCTTCCCCAAGCAGCAATAACTCAGCCGCTTTCGCCTGCCCAAGCAAACGCGGCAGGATCAGGCTGGAACCGAATTCGGGACACAATCCGAGGTTGACGAACGGCATGCGCAGCCGGGCGTCGCGGCTGACATAGACCAGATCGCAGTGCAGCAACATCGTCGTTCCGATGCCTACCGCTGCACCGGCGACGGCGGCGATCACTGGTTTGCGGCATTCGAGCAGGTTAAGCATGAAGTGGAACACCGGGCTGTCGAGGTCGCTCGGCGGTTGCTCGATAAAGTCGGCGATGTCGTTGCCGGCGGTGAAGCACTCGGCACTGCCAGTGATCAGCACGGCGTTGATTGCCGGGTCACCGTCGGCCTGTTTCAGTGCTTCGGCGAGGCGGCTGTACATGGCGCGGGTCAGGGCGTTTTTCTTGCACGGGCGGTTGAGGCGCAGGGTCAGTAAACCGCGTTCGCGTTCCAGCAGGATGGCTTCGGTCATGGCGTGTCTCGCGTCTGAAAATCAGCGCTCAACCACGGCTCACAAACACGTCGGCCAGCAGTTGATTGCGCGGCAATCCGGCCAGGTACAGACGCTTGGCGAAAGCGTCGACACTGGCCGTCGAGCCGCAGACTAAGGCCAGGGTCTGCCGGGAAACAAGGCGCAGTTGCGCCAAAGCGGCGGCCGACTCGGCCGCGGTCCACAGCTCGACACTGAGGTTTTCCCGCTGCGCAGCCAGTGCAGAAAGGGGTTTGGCCAGATAGTGCTCGCGTTCGTCATGGGCCAGGTGAATGACGCGGATGGCGCCTTGGTGATCCTGACGCAAGGCTTCGCGCAGCACACCGAACAACGGACCTAAACCGGTACCGGCGGCCAGCAGCCACAGCGGGCGCGCATGCCAGTCCGGGTCATAGTGCAAAGCGCCACCGCGCAGCTCGCCGAGGCGGATCGAGTCGCCGATCTGGAGCTTGCGGGCGGCATCGATGAATTCGCCGGGCTGGCGGCAGTCGAGGTGAAACTCGAGGAAGCGGTCTTCTTGCGGCAGGCTCGCCAGCGAGTACGGGCGGGCGATGTGGCCGATCCACAGCACCAGATGCTGGCCGGCGTTGTAGCGCAGTGGCCGCTGCGGGGTCAGGCGCAGGCGCAGAACGCTGTCGCTGAGCCAGTCCAGCGCTTCGACCAAGGCCGGCAGACCGTCAGTAATCGGGTCGAAGGTATGCACCTGCAAGTCTTCGACCACTTGGCATTGGCAGGCCAGGCGCCAACCGTCCTGACGTTGCTCGGCACTCAAGGCATCCGGGCGGTTGTCGCTGGGCACACCTCGGATGCATTGCACCAGACAGGCATGGCAACTGCCGGCGCGACAGCTGTAGGGCACGGCAACGCCGTTGTGGTTGAGGGCATCGAGCAGATTGCTCCCAGCCTCAACCGTCCACTGCCGATCACCGACGCGCAATTCAGGCATCGACGTTCTCCCACGCGGCGGCACAACGATTGCGCCCGTCACGCTTGGCCCGGTACAGCGCCTGATCGGCACGCTGCAACGCCTCATCCAGATCATCGCCAACGGACAGCAGGGTCATGCCCGCCGACAGGCTCAGGTTGCGCACTTGCAGGCCCATCAATTCCACCTCGCTGAAGGCGATGCGCAAACGCTCGCAACACGCGGTCAGGCGTTCGGCATCACAGTCGGGCACCAGCACCACGAATTCTTCGCCACCATAGCGCGCCAGCACGTCACCGTCGCGCAGGCAGGCTTGCGCCACACCGGCAAACGCCTGCAACACCTGATCGCCGGCGGCGTGGCCGTGCAGATCGTTGATGCGTTTGAAGTGGTCCAGATCGATCAGCGCCAGCCCGTGCATCACGTCGCTGTCCAACGCGTTCAGCTCGCGCGAGGCGATGCGCAGGAAATGCCGGCGATTGAACAGCCCGGTCAGTTCGTCGGTGGCCACCAGATCTTCAAGCTGGCGCATCATCCCGCGCAGGGTGTCCTGATGCGCCTGCAAGGCAAACCGGCGCTGACGCTGACGTTGCCGCGAGACCTGGACAAAGCGTGCGTAAAGCACCAGCCACGCCAAAACCATCGCCAGAATGCACACCTGCAAAGCCGCGAGCGCAGGCTCGGCCAAGCGGAAGTGATACGCGTCCCACAGGGTAATCGCGGAAAAACTGAAAAACACCAACAGCGCACAGCGGATGAACACTCGTCGGGTGAGATGGAACAGGCCGAACAGCAGAATCAGCACATAGAACACCAGAAACGCGCCGCGTGCCTCGTCGACATGGGCGATCAGCCACGTCTGCCAGCCCAGCCCCATCAGCACTTGCGCTTCGGTCAGGCTGGGGTCGGCGAAGCGCTGGTTGCGCCCGCTCCAAAACATCGCGAAAAGGCTCGCCTGACTGATCACCACCAGCGCGCTGCCGATGGCCACGCCACTGAGCGATTGCTGGTAATGCCCGGTGAAAAACGCCAGCCACAGCAGCAGCAGAGCCAATCCGTAGGTGGCCGCAGCGAGGGCGAAGCGTTTGAGCAAAAGGCGTTGAATGGCGTTATGGGTCAATCGTTGACTCACCGTGCGATAGGAGGCTGACCGAGTGTCCTACTCTACAGACCGGATGCCACTTTAGAGGGCCGGTCGCTAAATGACCACCGATTTTCGGGCTCGAAAATTGACGTCAAATGCATGACCTGAATGAGCTGCATTGATGCCCGCACCAGGTCCCTGTGGTGAGGGGATTTCTCTTCGATGGGCTGCGAAGTGGCCCCCTGCAACCTGTCAATCACACTGAGCTCACAGGTTTTACGACTGCTGCGCAGCCGAGCGGGGATAAATCCCCTCGCCACAGGGTCATCCGACCAAAAGCCAATGTGCCCCCACCACCGAGGCGCGGTATACTGCCGCGCCTTTTTAGCGTCGCGCCACAAAGGGACAGCCATAAGCCGCAAGCCTCAAGCGGCAAGCTCAAGCTGTCCGCGTAATGCTTTAACTTGCCGCTCGAAGCTAGAAGCCTGTAGCTTCCCCACCGTTTTCAGAGGAGCGCGACTCATGACCGTGATCAAGCAAGATGACCTGATTCAGAGCGTTGCCGACGCCCTGCAGTTCATTTCCTATTACCACCCCGTGGATTTCATCCAGGCGATGCACGAAGCCTACCTGCGCGAAGAATCGCCAGCGGCCCGTGATTCGATGGCGCAGATCCTGATCAACTCGCGCATGTGCGCCACCGGCCATCGCCCGATCTGCCAGGACACCGGTATCGTCACCGTGTTCGTCCGTGTCGGCATGGACGTGCGCTGGGATGGCGCCACCATGGGCCTGGACGACATGATCAACGAAGGCGTGCGTCGCGCTTACAACCTGCCGGAAAACGTCCTGCGGGCATCGATCCTTGCCGACCCTGCAGGCGCTCGCAAGAACACCAAGGACAACACCCCGGCCGTAATTCACTACTCCATCGTCCCGGGTAACACCGTGGAAGTGGACGTGGCGGCCAAGGGCGGCGGTTCCGAGAACAAGTCGAAAATGGCCATGCTCAACCCGTCCGACTCGATCGTCGACTGGGTATTGAAGACCGTGCCGACCATGGGCGCCGGCTGGTGCCCACCGGGCATGCTGGGTATCGGCATCGGCGGCACCGCCGAGAAGGCCGCAGTGATGGCCAAGGAAGTGTTGATGGAATCCATCGACATCCACGAGCTGAAGGCCCGTGGTCCGCAGAACCGCATCGAAGAAATGCGTCTGGAACTGTTCGAGAAGGTCAACCAGTTGGGCATCGGCGCCCAGGGCCTCGGTGGCCTGACCACCGTGCTCGACGTGAAGATCATGGATTACCCGACCCACGCCGCATCCTTGCCGGTGTGCATGATCCCCAACTGCGCCGCCACTCGTCACGCGCACTTCGTGCTCGACGGTTCCGGTCCGGCCTCGCTGGAAGCGCCACCGCTGGACGCCTACCCGGAAATCGTCTGGGAAGCCGGCCCGTCGGCCCGTCGCGTCAACCTCGACACCCTGACCCCGGAAGAGGTGCAGAGCTGGAAGCCGGGCGAAACCGTGCTGCTCAACGGCAAGATGCTCACCGGTCGCGACGCCGCGCACAAGCGCATGGTCGAGATGCTCAACAAGGGTGAAACCCTGCCGGTGGATCTGAAAGGTCGTTTCATCTATTACGTCGGCCCGGTTGATCCGGTCGGTGACGAAGTGGTTGGCCCGGCCGGCCCGACCACCGCAACGCGGATGGACAAGTTCACCCGCCAGATCCTCGAGCAGACCGGCCTGCTGGGCATGATCGGCAAATCCGAGCGCGGCCCGACTGCGATCGAAGCGATCAAGGACAACAAGGCCGTGTACCTGATGGCTGTCGGCGGCGCCGCTTACCTGGTTGCGCAAGCGATCAAGAAGTCCAAGGTGCTGGCATTTGCCGAGCTGGGCATGGAAGCGATCTACGAGTTCGAGGTAAAGGACATGCCGGTCACCGTAGCGGTGGACAGCAAAGGTGAGTCGGTACACATCACTGGCCCGGCGATCTGGCAACAGAAGATCAGCGAAAGCCTGGCGGTAGAAGTGCAGTAAGCCTCTGGCGTCATGAAGACGGCCGGCGCATCCGCAAAGATGCCCCGGCCGTTTTTGCTTGTTCAAACCAATCGCGATAACAGAATGTCCCAAGCACAGAAAATGATCTTGCGCACCTGTCAGATCTGACAGGTCCATCTCTGGCCCACTCCTGTTAGCGTCTATCCATACGCCCTATGTAGCGCGAATGGACTCGACCATGGCCGATCAAGACCTCAGCATCACAGCTCCCTCCATCGCCAAGAGCTCATCGATCGCCACCATCGGCAAGAGCTGGAGCGCCGTCGGTCCCACCGCCTCGGCTGGATGCGAATTGCCGATTCCGCTATCGAGCGGTCGTGGTTACGATCCGCAAATATCCCTGTCAATCAACAGCCAGAGCGGTAACAGCCCGTTTGGCCTCGGTTGCAACCTGGGCCTGAGCCAGATCAGCCGCCGCACCAATAAAGGTGTTCCACGTTATACCGAGCACGATGAAATCATCGGGCATGACGGCGAGGTATGGATGCCGGAGCTCGATGATGCCGGAAACCTGAAGTCGCGCACGGAACACAGCTACAGGGATCGCCCCATTCCTGAGCACAACGTCGTGATCTACCGGGCGCGGATCGAAAGTGATTTTTCCCTGCGCGAATGCTGGCATCCGGCTGACGGTGGAGCCCCTTTCTGGCTGATCCACGGCGCCGACGGTACGTTGCATGTCTACGGCAAAACCAGCGCCTCACGCCGTGCCGACCCCGACGACGAATCGCGCATCAGTAGCTGGCTGCTGTGTGAAAGCATGAATGACCATGGCGAACACATCTGCTACGAGTACAAGGCCGACGATCAGCCTGACGAGCAAGACCCCATTCACGACTACCGCGCCCAGCGCTATCTGCGCCGGGTGTGTTACGGCAATGCCACGGCGAGCGATCGCCTTTACAGCTGGGACACTGACCGGCCGACGGATCTGCCATGGCATTTTCAACTGGTGTTCGATTACGGCGAACGCAGCAGTTCGCTGACGGAGACCCCGAGCTACGAAGAAGTGAACCGCTGGCGGCTGCGACCGGATCCGTTTTCCACCTATGGCCAGGGTTTTGAACTGAGCACCCGCAGGCTGTGCCAGCAAGTGTTGATGTTTCATCACTTCCCCGAAGGGCTGGCGACAGAGGCAAAACTTGCACGTCGCCTGCTGCTGGAATATCGACCGATCCAGAACCCTGCGCAGTGGGCCTACAGCCAGATCAGCGCGGCGCACTATCAGGCCTTCGATGCGCAAGGCAATGTCGAGCACTCACCGCCGCTAGAGTTCGAATACTCGCCCTTCGAGATCAATCAGACACCCGCACGCCTGTTGGAAAACGAGACTCAACCGGGCATCGAAGACGGCGGGTTCTATCAATGCGTCGATCTGTATGGCGAGGGCGTGCCGGGCTTTCTCTGCCGCTACAACAACGCCTGGTATTACCGTGAACCGCTGCGCGCGGCGCCTGGTACCGAACTGATCGGTTACGGCCCATGGGCTCTGCTGGACAAGATCCCGGTGGCAGATCGCAACCGCGCCGTGGCGCAACTGCTTGATCTGACCGGCGACGGCCGCCTGGACCTGATCATCGCCCGGTTGGGTTACTGCGGGTTTCATGCGCTGAATGCGCAGCGGCAATTCGAATTGTTCAGCGCGTTCGACACGTTTCCCCGGGAACACCAGGATCTGACTTTGACCATGGGGGATTTCAGCGGCGACGGGCTGATGTCAGCGGCCAGCTTCAGCCCCGACCGCGTGCGCCTCTATGCCAGCCTGCGCGAAAAAGGCTTCGCCGCCGCACAGGAAATCCCCCATGAATACGCAGACGACCGTCTGCCAGTGTTCAGCAACTCGCGAACAGAACTGGTGCTTCTGGGCAACCTGCTCGGCAGCGACATGCCCGAGCTGTGCCGCATCCGCCATGACGAGGTCCGCTGCTGGCCGAATCTTGGTCATGGCAAATTCGGAAAAGGTCGCAAGATCAGCGCCCTGCCCTTCACCCATGAAGAATTCGACGCCTCGCGAGTACGTCTGGCCGATCTCGATGGCTCCGGCGCGCCCGCGCTGATCTATCTCAACTCCGAAGGGTTCGACATTTACCTGAACCGGGGCGGCAACGGCCTGGAGCAGATTCCCGTCAGCGTGCCGTGGCCTGAAGACGTGCGCTATGACCGTTTGTGCCAGGTCAGTTTCGCCGACCTGCAAGGCCTCGGTTGCGCCAGCCTGATTCTGACGGTGCCGCATATCCAGCCGCGGCATTGGCGCTACGATTTTGTTGCAGCCAAGCCCTACCTGCTGGTCAACAGTAACAACAACATGGGCTGTTCCAGCAGCGTGACTTATCGCAGCTCGGCTCAGGAATGGCTGGATGAAAAGGAGCGGCTGCTGGCGCTTGAGCGTGCACCGGTATGTCACCTGCCATTTCCGCTGGCCGTGGTGAAAAAACAGGAGCAGCACGACGAGATCACCGGCAACCGGTTGACCCAGTCGTTCACTTGGCGCGAAGGGTTCTACGACGGCAGGGAGAGGGAATTTCGCGGGTTCGGCTACTTGCAGCAACTTGACTGCGAGGTTGGAACCGATCCTTCAGAGCCTGGCTTCAGCGAGCCGGTGCAAACATGCACCTGGTTTCACAACGGTCAGGAAATCAATCGCTCCCGCGACGATTATTTCAGCGCGGATGTGGACGCCTGCCCGTTGGGCGAAACCCTGTTCAGTCGTTACCACCCCAAAGGTGAAATCGATGAGCCCGTCACCCCGGAGGGCTCCGACAGTCGCTATCGGATTGCGCAGGCACTGGTTGGCTCGGTCGCTCGAACAGAAATTTTCCCCTACCGCGCCGATGCGCAGGCGCCCGGTGCAGCCGCACTGTACTCGGTAGAAGAGAAGCGCTATCTGGTTCGCGAGGTGCGGCCGCAGGGGCTATATGCCGCAGCCGTTCTGCTGCCCCTTCAGGTCGAAGCCATCAGCTATCAGTACGACGGTTTTATCAACGACCCGCTGTGCCGCCACGATGTCACCCTGCGCTGGAACGCTTATGGCGCCGCGACCCACGCACTTACGGTGAGCTATGCGCGCAGGTTGACCGCCCAGAGCCCGCCCCCCTTCACCGAAGACCATCTGAATCAATGGTGGTCCGACGCTCACGACGAGGCGCAGCAATACTTTTACATCAGTGAAACCCGTGCACGTCTGATCAATCTGCCAGAGCCACAGCAATGGCGATTGGGCTTGCCGTATCTGGAACGGGGCGATGCGCTGAAATTGGCCAAAGGTACGCTCCCCGGCGAGTTGAACCCGGCACGGGTGTCTTTCGAATCACTGAGAGAGCTGCAGGATACGCAAGAATGGGCCATGGAAAGGGTACTGACTTCGCAATCCATACAGCGCTATGTGGACGTAGAAGGTACTGAACTGGATGACGGCGTCGCCGGATTCGAAGCGCTGTCGCACTCTCTGGAGCTTGCCCTGCTGGATAAAACCGCGCTGGACGCTTACAGCATTGTGCCGGACCTGAATATCCGCGAGGCCCTCGCGGCAATTGGTTACTCACCCATGCAACTGCTGTTCGAAGCACCGCCCAGCGAGGAACCAAACCTCTGGTCGTCGCGGTTCAATCTGGCCCGGTACGGCGACTTGCAAGCGTTCTACAACGTGCTCGATTTCAATGAAACGCCAAGCCATGGCGTGACCAAAGCCGAATACGATCAACACTATCTGACGGTCATGCGCATGGAATTGCCCGACGGTTGTGCCGTTCAGGTCGCGGAGTTCGATTATCACGCCCTGAAACCCAAGCGAATCACCGACGCCAATGACAACACTGAAGAAGTCATCTACGAGCCTTCCGGTCAGCCACTGATCATCAGCTTTCACGGTACCGAGAACGGCAAACCTGCCGGATTCGACAAGCTGACCGATGACTGGACCTTGCCGGATCCCAGTCCGGAATACGCCATTGAGTTTCCGGAAGATACCGTAGGACACGCAGCGAGCACTCTGCACAAAAACCTTTTCAGCTGGATGGGCCTGATACCCGCCTCCACACTTCAAAGCCGCTCGATCGAGCAAGGTGACCTGTTGCCCGGCGGGCATATCCGTGCCAGCGCACGTCGCCGGCTTGCGCGAAATCCCGGTCTGACGACTGAAGACCGGCAATTGCTCATGGCCATCGAACTGGCTTACCGAGAACCGGTTCACACCGTAGTGCTCAGCGCCGACCGCTATCCGTACGACGCCATAAAGGCGCAGATCCAGATCGTCAAAACCTGCGTCGACGGCTTTGGTCGAGTACTGCAAACCCAGCAGAAGGTCGATCCGGGGTTGGCTTATGTGGTGGGTGAGGATGGTGAGTTGCTCATCGAAGAAGGTGAGCAACCGACGCAGACACGCTGGCGCATCAGTGAACGCGTCGAATACAACAACAAAGGTCTGCCGCAGCGCCAATACCGGCCGTTTTTCGCCAACACCCACCGCTACGTCAATGATCAATCGCTGCGCCAACTCGGGTTGTTCGATCAGCTGTTCTATGACGCAACGGGGCGTCCGATCAAGCTGATCAACGCCAAGGGCGACTTTTCCCGCGAGACTTATCATCCCTGGTATCACGCCAGTGAGGACTTCAACGACACCGCTGAAGAGGTGATGTTTACGCGCGGGTCAGGCTCATGACCGCCTCCGCGCATTGGCGCACGCCTTCGCTGACAGCCAGCGACGGACGTGGCCTGCCAGTCCGTCAGGTCGCTTATTTGCGTACCGTGGCGGGTGACACGCCGAAAGCTCTCGTGACCCGCCAGCGCCACGATGTCGCCGGGCGCCTGGTCGCGCAACAGGATCCGCGCCTGCCGACAGCAAACACAACCAGCGTGTTTGCGCTGAACGATATCGCCGTGTTTACCAACAGCCAGGATAGCGGCTGGCGCCTGCTGCTGCCGGGCAGGGCCGGGGAGCCCGGACACCGTTGGGATGAGCGCGGGCACGTCTGGCAGTCGACCTTTGACGAGCAATTGCGCGTGGTGCAGCTCGAAGTTTCGGGAAACGGCGAAAATCAGTTCGATACCTTCACGTACGCCCCAGGCTCTGCGGGAGCGGGCTCCAACCTGCGCGGCCGGTTGATCCGGCAGACAGATCCGTCAGGTTCGCTGGACATCACCGGCTATGCCCTCACCGGACAGGCACTGGTGGAAAAGCGCACTTTTCACGATAACGAAGCGTTCACCAGCCATCAGGTGTTCAGTCCGCTTGGCGCCGTACTTGAACAGACCGATGCCGGCGGCCATCGTAGAGCATCGCGCTACGGTCTCGCCGGGCAACTCAGGCAAATGGAACTGCAAGTCGAGACGAAAGTCACGCAGGTCTTGCTGGATGCGCAGTACAACGCCAACAATCAGCTCACCTCGCAACTGGCCGGTAACGGCGTCCTGAGTCAGTGGACGTATGATCCGGCCGATGGACGCCTGCATACGCGCACCAGTCAGAAAACCGCTCACTCCAGATTGCAGGATCTGCAATATTTATACGATCGCGTCGGCAATATCATGCGCATCGAAGACCACGCCTTCGAGCCCGTCTGGTTCGCCAATCAACGGGTCGACGGCCACCGCGAATTCAGCTACGACTCCCTGTACCGGTTGGTCCGCGCGACCGGTCATGACGACGCGCTGCCCCCGGACATTCCCGGCCTGCCGCGACCGCCCGACGAGAAAAACCGCCTCAACTACACCCAGACGTATAGCTACGACGATGGCGGCAACCTGATCGAACTGCGTCATCAGCGCGACGGCGCCAGCCGCACCCGGCGCATGTGCATCGACGATCAAAGCAATCGCGGGGTGCGCTGGGAAACGGGCGACGAGCCGCCGGACTTCGGTACCTGCTTCGACCCGCACGGCAATCAACGCAAGCTGCGCCACGGTCCGTCATTGCAATGGAGCAGGCGTGATGAGCTGGAGCGCGTGGATCTGGTTATCCGTCAGGACAGCGATAACGATGCCGAGTATTACCAGTACAGCGCCGGCCAGCGGGTCCTCAAATGTCATGAATGGTTTACCGACAAGGTCCGCCACTTCCACCAGGTGCGCTACCTGCCGGGGCTGGAAATTCGCAGCAAGGACAACGGCGAGGAGCTGCACATCATCAGCCTCGGTAACGCGCGCTGCCTGCATTGGGCGCAACGTTCAGCGCCGATAGACGACCAGATGCGTTACACCCTCGAAGACCACCTCGGCTCTTGCGTGATGGAGCTCAATGAAGACGCTGTGGTCACCAGCGCAGAAGGCTATTACCCGTTCGGCGAAACCGCGTGGATGGCGCCGGAATCGGAAATCGAATACCGCTTCATCCGATATTCCGGTAAGGAAATGGATTTCAGCGGTTTGTACTACTACGGCGCCCGCTATTACGCGCCGTGGTTGCAGCGTTGGGTCAGTGCGGACCCGGCGGGGGATGTGGATGGGTTGAATCTGTATGGTTTTGTCGGTAACAACCCGATTCTGTTCATCGATAACGACGGTAACAAAAAAGACTTACCGTCTGACGTCAGGCAGGACATCGCGACCTACGCAAAAGTCCTGGATAACCTGGGCAATGAGCTGCAAACGTACAATCGGCAATTGAACGGACTGTTCAGCGCTACGGACATTTCCAAACGCATGGCCATAAACACAGGCTTCAACATTGGCAAGGGAGTTGCCACCACGACAGCAGGGAAAGGCGGCGAAGCACTTGGGACGCTGATATTGCCCGGAGTCGGGACATTTATCGGAGGGATCGTCGCCTCAAAAATCTCCGGCGCGGCAATCGACAAACTCGGCGAAATTACAACTGTTTCCACTCCCGTCCTGCCCAATGCCAAAAAACTGAATCCCGAGAGCATTCACAGCAACGCCACAACAGGCATTTTAACCCCTCTGAGATACGCAAAAAAAATAGCCAGATCATATGATCCTCGGACTTCCGAGGGAGCAAACAAGCTGATCGAAACAGTGGCCGAGAAAACGCTCAGCAAGTTTGCGCAGATACCCGCTGCAAGTGACATGATGGCCATTGCTTACTCTGGAAAGGACACAGCCACAGCGCTGGCTGGTTTAAGGGATATCGAAATTGATGACCTCGAGGCAGCGTTGGGTTTGATTATCGACCTGCTTGAACAGGACCAAAGCGACATCAATGCGGCTTTCAGCGAAATCGGAGTCAACGAATTTTATGACCAAGGTCTGGTGGGCTCATTCGGTTATGCGCTGGATCTTGCAACAGGTAGCGTCGGAACCCAGAACTCCAGCTCAATCAGCCGGGATCGGATCAAGAAAGAAATTTCCTTGCGCATGGCCGAAGCAAGGCGCGGTATCGAGTTGATTGGCAGATATCGCCAATACAACGGTCAAAAGACGGCGTAAACAAGTTCGCCTGCCTTCAGGCAGTTTTACCGTGGTTCTGCGCCTGGATAAATCATGAGCACCTGGCCCTTGAATAGATCAACGCATATCCATACGCCAAGCGTGCAGGTCAAGGATCCCCGGGCTTTGGTCGTCAGGCATATTGCCTATCTGTGTGCAACGACGCATGGAGAAATCAAGCCCCTGATCACCTGCCAGACTCACAACCCTGCCGGGCGCCTGCTAGAAAAACGGGATCCGCGCTTATCTGCACCCAACCTCACTACTCACTACTCGCTCAACGGCATCGTGTTGAAAATCGACAGCGTCGATGCCGGCTGGCGTTTGGTACTGCCGGGACTGGCCGGTGAGCCTCGGCAACGTTGGGACGAGCGCGGCCATGCCTGGCGATCGACCTTTGACGACCAGCTGCGTGTCGTCAGACTCCAGGTCACCAGAAAGGATGAGGAGGAAGAGGAAGAGGTCGAAACTTTCCTCTACGCCGGTGGCGCCGACACCACCAACCACAACCTGCGCGGACGGTTGATCAAGCAAACCGATGCGTCTGGTGTTCTGGCGATATCCAGCTATTCCCTCGCCGGCCAGCCGATGCAGGAAACCCGAACTTTCCAGGACACACAGGCTTTCACCAGCCATCAGGTGTTCAGCCCGCTGGGCACGGTGCTGGAGCAAACCGATGCCGGCGGCCATCGCAGAGCATCGCGCTACGGTCTCGCCGGGCAACTCAGGCAAATGGAACTGCAAGTCGAGACGAAAGTCACGCAGGTCTTGCTGGATGCGCGGTACAACGCCAACAATCAGATCACCTCGCAACTGGCCGGTAACGGTGTCCTGAGTCAGTGGACGTATGACCCGGCCGATGGACGCCTGCATACGCGCACCAGTAAGAAAACCGCTCACTCCAGATTGCAGGATCTGCAATATTTCTACGATCGCGTCGGCAATATCATCCGCATCGAAGACCACGCCTTCGAGCCAACCTGGTTCGCCAATCAACGGGTCGACGGCCACCGTGAATTCGACTACGACTCCCTGTACCGCCTGATCCGCGCGACCGGTCATGACGACGCCCTGCCCCCGGACATTCCTGGCCTGCCGCGACCGCCCGACGAGCGAAACCGCCTCAATTACACCCAGACGTATAGCTACGACGACGGCGGCAATCTGACCGAATTGCGTCATCAGCGCGACGGCAACAGTCGTACCCGCACGATGTACATCGACCAGAAAAGCAATCGCGGGGTGCGCTGGGAAACGGGCGACGAGCCGCCGGACTTCGATATGTGGTTCGACCCCCATGGCAATCAACGCAAGCTGCGCCACGGTCCGTCATTGCAATGGAGCAGGCGTGATGAGCTGGAGCGCGTGGATCTGGTTATCCGTCAGGACAGCGATAACGATGCCGAGTATTACCAGTACAGCGCCGGCCAGCGGGTCCTCAAATGTCATGAATGGTTTACCGACAAGGTCCGCCACTTCCACCAGGTGCGCTACCTGCCGGGGCTGGAAATTCGCAGCAAGGACAACGGCGAGGAGCTGCACATCATCAGCCTCGGTAACGCGCGCTGCCTGCATTGGGCGCAACGTTCAGCGCCGATAGACGACCAGATGCGTTACACCCTCGAAGACCACCTCGGCTCTTGCGTGATGGAGCTCAATGAAGACGCTGTGGTCACCAGCGCAGAAGGCTATTACCCGTTCGGCGAAACCGCGTGGATGGCGCCGGAGTCGGAAATCGAATACCGCTTTATCCGGTATTCCGGCAAGGAAATGGATGTCAGCGGTTTGTACTACTACGGCGCCCGCTATTACGCGCCGTGGTTGCAGCGCTGGGTCAGTGCGGACCCGGCGGGGGATGTAGACGGTTTGAATCTGTATGGATTCGTCGGTAACAACCCGATCGTTCATGTCGATCAGACCGGTGCCTCCAAAGTGGTGTTTGACCTGGTCAGAAAAGCGGTGGGTATTTTTGATCAAGCGCAAACTGCGGCGGAGCAATTGCACAACCTGACCACCGAGTTCGATGGCCTGATTCCTGAAGGCCAGAACATCGAGGAGGTGCGCAAAAGCATGACGTTCGGCAAATTCATCACCTCCCGGGCCGGCATCAAATCGGTCTTTTACGGTATCGGCAAAGGCATCGCGATCGGCAGTGTCATCGGCACCGTAGTACCCGGAATCGGCAACGCCATCGGTTCCGGCGCAGGGGCAATCGCGGGGGCAATAGTGTTTCCGGTATTGCGTTACCACTTCTTCAAGAAAGGTTTGAAAGCAGCGCAGACATTGCAGACCCAAGAGCTCAAGGACGGGCTGAAAACGCTGGGCGACGGCGCTGCAAAAGCCGTCGACGGCGCGGGGGCTCTTCTTGATGGAGGTGCTGCGCTTATCGACAGCATCAAGACCTTCACGGATAACCTCAGCAGCTACTCCGAGCACATCCAGAAGATGTTCTATGCCCAACTGGACGCACTGGATGCAGAAAAACAGCGTCAGGTCATGAAGCTGTCCAGGAATGGTGTAGACCCGTTCGAAGCCATCGACAAAGTCATGCAAACCGCACAGGCAATCATCGAAGCGCCGAGCGAGGCGCAAGGCGTGACTGAACGACTGCAGCAACTGGAGCGCTCGCTCGCTGCCGAACCTCAGGCAAGACCGGTGCCGAAGCCGAGGTTGAATCTTGTGCATCGACGTCAGGTACAGGAGACAGCTGTTTAGCAGACACGGCCGGCGCGAACAGCGCGCCCGGCCATCTCGGCCCATGCTATCGTGCCCGCCCGTCCTGCCGACCTTTGATCCAGCATGCTGCCGACTTCCCGTACCCTGCGTCTGTCGTTGTATTCCCTGCTGATCATTGCCGGCACGGTCATTGCCGCGACGCTCGCCATGCGCCACGCCGAGCGTCAGGCGCTGGAAGAAGACGCGGCCCGCGCCAATCAGCAACTGGGGTTGTACGCCAACTCCTTGCACACCCTGATCGACCGCTATCGCGCCCTGCCCGCCGTGCTGGCGCTGGACCCGCAATTGCGTTCGGCCCTGGCCGGACCGGTCGATGCTGCGCAGCAAGCGGCATTGAATGTGAAGCTGGAAAAGATCAACGGTGCGGCGCAGTCCTCGACCCTTGAACTGCTGGATCGTACAGGCCTGGCCGTGGCCGCCAGCAACTGGCGCTTGCCCAGCAGTTACGTTGGCCACAATTACGGCTTCCGTCCCTACTTCAGCCAGACCCGCACCCAAGGCACCGGGCGTTTTTACGCAGTGGGCGTGACCAGCGGCATTCCCGGCTATTTCCTTTCCAGCGCCGTACTTGGCGACAACGACGAGTTTCTCGGCGCGATGGTGGTCAAGCTGGAATTTCCCGAACTGGAACGTGAATGGAGCCAGGGCAGCGACACGCTGCTGGTCAGCGATGCACGCGGCATCATCTTTATCGCCAATCAGCCGGGCTGGCGTTATCGCGCCTTGCGGCCGTTGAGCGCCGATGATCTGGCTGAGATCAAAACCACGCGTCAGTACGACAAGCAATCGCTGCTGCCGCTGACCCATTTGCCGCTACGGCGCTTCGATGACAACAGCGATCTGCGCCGGGTCGAAGGTCCACAAGGCACGGCGGATTATTTGTGGGAATCGCTGCCGCTGACGACCGAAGGCTGGACCCTGCATCTGCTGCGCCGCCCGCAAGTGGCCTTCGAGGACTTGCGCAACGCCGCGCTGGCCGCCGCCGGTGTGTGGCTGGCGCTGGTGTTCTTGTTGCTGTTTCTCAATCAGCGCTGGCGGCTGGCCAAGGTCCGTCAGCGCAATCGCGAAGAACTCGAGCGTTTGGTCGAGGAGCGCACCCGCGATTTGCGCACCGCGCAGGAAGGCCTGGTGCAGTCGGCCAAACTCGCCGCGCTGGGGCAGATGTCCGCCGCGCTGGCCCACGAAATCAATCAACCGCTGACCGCCCAGCGCATGCAACTGGCGACTCTGCGCCTGCTGCTCGAACATGGCCGCGTCGATGACGCCTACAAGGCGCTGAAACCGGTGGACGACATGCTCACGCGCATGGCTGCCCTCACCGGCCACCTCAAGACCTTCGCCCGCAAAAGCCCGAGCGGCTTGCGCGAACGTCTGGATCTGGCGACGGTGGTCGATCAATCGCTGCAACTGCTCGATGCGCGCCTGCGTGACGAGCAGGTCAGCCTGGTGCTGCATCTGACCCGTCCGGCGTGGGTGCGCGGTGATGCGATTCGTCTGGAACAAGTGTTGATCAATTTGCTGCGCAACGCGCTGGATGCGATGCAGGGTAAAGCCTGCAAGCGCCTGGAAATTCGTCTGGAGGCCGATGAACAATTGTGGCGCCTCAGCGTCAGCGACAACGGCGGCGGCATTGCCGAGGAACATCTGGGCCAGGTGTTCGATCCGTTCTTTACCACCAAACCGGTGGGCGATGGTCTGGGTCTGGGGCTGGCGGTATCCTTCGCCATCGTGCATGAATCCGGCGGGCGCCTGAGCGTCGAGAATGGCGACCACGGCGCGGTGTTCAGCCTGACCCTGCCAATCGATCTGGAGGCACACATCTGATGCTCAATTCGGTGATGGTGGTCGACGACGAAAGCAGCATTCGCAACGCCGTTGAACAGTGGCTGAGCCTGTCGGGGTTTCAGGTGCAATTGTTCAGCCGGGCCGAAGAATGCCTCGCCGCGCTCCCGGAACATTTTGCCGGGGTGATCCTCAGCGACGTGCGCATGCCCGGCATGGACGGTTTGCAACTGCTCGCCGAAGTGCAACAGCGCGACGCCGATCTGCCGGTGATTCTGCTTACCGGCCATGGCGATGTGCCGATGGCGGTCGAAGCCATGCGCGATGGCGCCTACGACTTTCTGGAAAAACCGTTCAGCCCGGAAACCCTGCTCGGCAGCCTGCGCCGGGCGCTGGACAAACGCCGCCTGGTCCTGGAAAACCGTGCCTTGCACGAACTGGCCGACAACCGCGCAAAGCTCGATGCGACGCTGCTCGGCGTGTCCCGCGGCTTGCAGACATTGCGTCGGCAGGTGCTGGATCTGGCGACGTTGCCGGTCAACGTGCTGATCCGGGGCGAAACCGGCAGCGGCAAGGAACTGGTCGCGCGTTGCCTGCATGATTTCGGCCCGCGCGCCGGTAAACCTTTCGTGGCGCTGAACTGCGCGGCGATCCCGGAGCAACTGTTCGAGGCCGAGCTGTTCGGCCATGAGAGCGGCGCGTTTACCGGCGCCTCGGGCAAACGTATCGGCAAGCTGGAATATGCCGATGGCGGCACGCTGTTTCTCGACGAGATCGAGAGCATGCCGCTGGCCCAGCAGGTGAAATTGCTGCGGGTCTTGCAGGAGCAAAAGCTTGAACGGCTGGGTTCGAACCAGAGCATTCGCGTTGATTTGCGCATTGTCGCGGCGACCAAACCGGATCTGCTCGATGAAGCCCGCGCCGGGCGTTTTCGTGAGGACCTGGCGTATCGCCTCAACGTTGCAGAACTGCGCTTGCCGCCGCTGCGCGATCGCCGCGAAGACATTCCGTTGCTGTTCGAGACCTTCGCGCAGAATGCCGCTCAGCGTCTGGGCCGGACCTTTCCGCCGTTGACCGGTGCGCAGCTCAGTCACCTGCTCAGCCATGACTGGCCGGGCAATGTGCGCGAACTGGCCAACGTCGCGGAACGTCAGGTATTGGGGCTCGATGAACCGGTCGCCGGAATCGATCCGGGGCAATCGCTGGCGGCGCAGCAGGAAGCGTTCGAAGCGCAATGTCTGCGCGCGGCGCTGACCCGGCACAAGGGTGATGTCAAAGCCGTGCTCGAAGAACTGCAACTGCCGCGCCGCACCTTCAATGAAAAGATGCAGCGGCATGGGTTGAGTCGGGAGATGTTTCTGGCGGAGTGAGGCAGAGATTGTGGTGTAGCTCAAATCCATCCCCCTCACCCCAGCCCTCTCCCCCAGGGGGGCGAGTGGGAAGGGAGCCGATCTCCATGCTTTCCCGAATCTGTATTCGACTCGATATTGCAGGTCGATGTAACCCACAAGAACACCTCGGTCAGTCCCCTCTCCCTCTGGGAGAGGGCTAGGGTGAGGGGCTTTTGATCTTCACGCGGTAAGCGGAAATCCGCTCACTCAACCCAATCAGTCGGCACAAATCCGCTCACTCCTCCCCGCCCCCCCCTCTCTCTT
>NZ_RCOA01000125.1:0-34509 GCF_004307585.1 Pseudomonas sp. Sample_20
TCTGGACTATCTCCTCATCAGGCTAATCACGGTTTTTGACCCGGCTTTTTGCCGGGTCTTTTTTTGCCCGTTTTTCGGGCTTGTGTCTTCAGGCTAATGAAGTCTTTGGGTGCTGCAAATTCGATGGCGCGGATAATATCAAAAGAATATTGATTGGCAAGCCGAGCCCGGCGACATTGGGCAAAACTAATGGCAATCAGCACTTGAGAATCAATCGCATAGCCTCTAAGCTGCTGGCGCGTCACGGAAGACGCCCCCCGCTACACCCGCAATTCCCCTCGGTTTCAGCCCTGCCTGCGTGTAAAGTACCGGTCATAAAAATCCTGCTCTGGAAGCGATTATGACCGTGGCCAAATCTTCGTTCGACATCAGCGCCAATTTCGACAGCGGCAATATCCAAGTCATCGACATCAGCAACCCGCTCAATCCGGTTCTGGCCATCCGCCCGGACACCCGCAGCGCTCATTTTCAGTGGTTCCACTTCAAGGCCAGCGGCCTGCATGTGCATCAGGAACACTGGTTTCGTCTGGTCAACGCCAGCCAGTCCTCCTATAACAAGGCCTGGACCGGCTATCAGGCAGTCGCTTCCTACGACCACGTCAACTGGTTCCGCATCCCCACCAGCTTCGAAGGCGACAGCCTGCGCTTCTGCCTCGAAGCCGAACAGACCCACGCCTGGTTCGCCTACTTCGAGCCCTACAGCCGCGGCCGCCACGACTGGTTGATCGAGCAGGCGCTGAGCAAGGCTGGCACCGAATTGCTGGCGACCGGCAAAAGTGTCGAGGGCCGGGACATTCAGCTGCTGCGCAAAGGCACCGGTGCCGAAGGCCAGCGCAAGATCTGGATCATTGCCCAGCAGCATCCGGGCGAGCACATGGCTGAATGGTTCATGGAAGGCGTGATTGAGCGTCTGGAGCGCCAGGACGATCCGGTATTGAACAAACTGCTGGCTAGCGCCGATCTGTATCTGGTGCCGAACATGAACCCGGACGGCGCCTTCCATGGCCATCTGCGCACCAATGCCATGGGTCAGGACTTGAACCGGGCCTGGCAGAACGCCAGCCAGGACATCAGTCCGGAAGTGCTTTTCGTCCAGCAGCAGATGGAAAAATATGGCGTCGATGCGTTTATCGACGTGCACGGCGACGAGGAAATCCCCCACGTCTTTACCGCCGGCTGTGAAGGCAATCCTGGCTTTACACCGCGCATCGAAAAGCTTGAAGAGCATTTCCGCAGCCATCTGAAGCACACCACCAAAGACTTCCAGACCACCTACGGCTACACCCGCGACGAACCGGGACAGGCCAACATGACCCTGGCCTGCAACAGCGTCGGGCAGAAGTACGATTGCCTGTCGCTGACCCTGGAGATGCCCTTCAAGGACCACGACGACCACCCGGACAAGATCACCGGCTGGTCGGGCAAACGTTCCAAGCAATTGGGCAAGGATGTGCTGACCACCCTCGCCGACATGGTCGACACCCTGCGCTGATCCCCTCCTCTGTAACGACAAAAGATCGCAGCCGGCCTGCGATCTTTTGCTTTAAACCCGTCAGCCGCGATCACGCCCGCGCAACATGCTGTCGAGCACTTCGTCACGACGCACCCAGCCATGAAACAGCGCCGCCGCCAGGTGCAGCAGCACCGTCAGAAACAGCAGATACGCCAGATAGCCATGGGACTTGCGCAGCACCGCAAACAGTTGCGCGTCAGCCGGCACAATCGACGGCAGATGCAGCGACGCCGTCAGCATCACCGGCTCGCCCGAGGCACTGATCATCGCCCAGCCGAGCAACGGCAACACCAGCATCAACGCATACAACAAGACATGGGAAGCCTTGGCTGCCAGCACCTGCCAGCCCGGCAGATCATCCGGCAGTGGCGGTTGTCGTGTGGTGAAGCGCACCAGCAGGCGCACGATCACCAGCGCCAGAATCGCGATGCCCAGCGGCTTGTGCAAATGAATCAGCCATTCATGGCGAGACGACACCGAAGTGACCATGCCCGCGCCGATAAACAGCATGGCGATGATCATCAGCGCCATCAGCCAGTGCAGCAGGCGCGCCAGCAAAACGAAATGCGTCGGTTGCTTGCTCATGGACGAGCCTCCTGTTTGGCGGCGGGCAACTGGCTGACTTCACTGGTGCGACGCAGGTAGGAATCGGCGTAGCCAGCAGAACGCGCGGCCAGCAGTGGATCTGCCGAGCCTTGAATCCCGGCCGGCAGCACCAGCGGGTCGTAGTTGATGTCGCGGCATTCACCGCTGAGCTGCGGCTGGGTTTTCTCCAGCACCAAAGTCCCGGCGTTCAGCACTTTGCGATTTGCGGGCCAGGTCTTGCTGGCATCGTTGACCGGGTCGTCGGCATTGGCCAGGGTGATGTTCAACTGGAAGCGCAAGGGTGCGGCGGCCAGGCGTTGCACTAGATCCTTCTCGAGAAAATCGGCGCCTTCAGGGGCTGTGGTACCTGCCGCGTCCTGCGCCAACGGGGTCATGCTCCAGCGTACGGCCTGTTTTTTACCGTTGCCATCGACAAGATAGAACGCATTGATGCTGTTATAGGTTTCGGTCGCGTAGCTGGCCGAAGGCTTGGCGGTCTTCACCCACGTCAAGAACGGCACGGCTTCCGGGTGTGCAGCGAAGAACGCCGGCACCTTCGTCGGGTCGGGCTTGCCGGTGGCTGGATCCGGCGACTGCGCCTGCTGCAATTGGTAGAACGCTTCAGGCGTGCCCACCGGGAACACCGGCATGCTGTTCATGCCGGTGCGCCATTGCTGACCGTTCGCCTGGGTGAAGCGCAGCGCCAGACTGCGGATCGGTACGGCGCTGTCCGGCGCATAGGGATTGCCCGCCGGCAAGGCAAAACGACCCACCACCGGTGTCTGCGGCAGGTTGAACACTTGTGCTGTAGAGAATGCCCGCGCCTCGCCGCTGCTTTCGAAATGGCCGATCACGCACACGCCCTTGGCGTGATTGCGACGAAAGCCGGGATGCACGCCGTTGTTCTTTTCCAGCACATCGACCAACGCTTTTGGCGTCAATCGTTGTGGGTCAAGGTTGCCATGCACGTAGGCAAACGCCCCGGCCACGGCGGCGACAATCACGGCAATGCCGCCCAGACGTAAAACCAGGCTCGCGGCGCTCAGTGGCTGGCGCGGCGGCCTGCCGGGCGGTGCAGCGTTGGGGGACGAGCGATCAACCATGAATATCTCCAGGCCATCGGCCACAAGTGGAAAGAGTCAGCAAGACGCACCCCGTCCGGGTTTATTCCACGGCGCGGTATTTATTTTTGCGCACGGGGAATAACCTGCGCTGACGGGCGTCTTCCTAGTCCACAGCGTAGCGACCAGCAGAAATTCATGAGCGAATTCGACGAACAGTTGAGAGAAATCATTCCCAGATTGCGCCGCTTCGCCGTGTCGTTGACGCGCAACAGCAGCAGCGCTGACGATCTGGTCCAGGCCAGCCTCGAGCGGGCGCTGTCGGCCTGGGGCGAGAAACGCGCTGAGGGCGACGTGCGCGCCTGGCTGTTCGCGATCCTCTATCGGCAATTTCTCGACGCGCACCGTCGTTCGCGGCGCTATGCGCGGATGCTGGAATTTTTCACCGGTCGCGACGACGCCGAGCCGTCGGTGGAACGCACGGTGATTGCCCAGTCGACCCTGCAAGCCTTCGAACGCCTGCCCACCGAACAGCGCGCCTTGCTGCTGATGGTCTCGGTGGAAGGCCTGTCCTATAAAGAGGTCGCCGAGATCCTCGGCGCCCCGATCGGCACCGTGATGTCGCGCCTTTCCCGCGCCCGCCAGGCCTTGCGCCAACTCAGCGACGGCGAAATCAGCAGCCCTTCCTTACGGATACTCAAATGATCAGCCTGCCTCCCAGCGAACGTGATTTGCACGCCTACGTCGACCACCAGCTCAGCGACGCCGATCGGCGCGTGCTCGAGACCTGGCTGGCCAGCCACCCCGAAGAAGCGGCGCAGGTGCGCGCCTGGCAACGCGATGCTCAACAGTTGCGCGCAGCGCTGAGTGGCGCCTTGCAGCAACCGGCCAATCCGGCGCTCGACCCGATGATGATTCGCCAGCGCCGCCGCCAGCAGTCCCGTCGCCACCTGGCCAGCGCGGCGGTGTTGCTCATTGCCGTGAGCATCGGCGGTTTCAGTGGCTGGCAGGCGCGGGAAATGACCCTGGCGCGCCCTGCGCAATTGCCGATGACTGACGCGTTGCAAGCCTATCGCCTGATCGCCCAGCAAGGCGTACTGCCCGCCGATTACAAGGTCGACAGCGACGGCGACATGCAGCGTTGGCTCGACCGCTACTTCAGCGGTGCCGGGCGCTTGCCGGACTTGAAAGCTGCCGGATTCGAGCCGGTCAGCGGGCGCTTGCTCAGCACCGATGAAGGCGCGGCGGCGATGGTGATGTATGAGGATGGCAGCGGTCACAAGGTCAGTTTCTACCTGCGTCCACCGGGGCCGAAAAACACCCTGCTGCCGCGTGGCTCGCGCAGCGATGGCGATCTGCAGGCCGATTACTGGTCAGGGCCGGGCTACAACTATGCGGTGGTCAGCCCGACCGACTCGCCGGCGGCAGAGTTGCTCAAGCAATCGCCACCGTTCTGATGGTGATATTTCATGGAGCCGACGCCCGGGCTCTGGTTACACTTGGGCCACCGCGCTCCCGGTGGAGCCCGCCCAATCGAACAGGAGCCTGTCCCGCGTGCCCGCCCGAACGCCGAAACGATCACGACTGAGCCAACGCTGGCCGTTGCTGCGCCGCCTGTTCGGCAAAGGCCTGCCCGCCAGCGCCGGGCACGATGCTCATGCTGCGACCATCCGCGATTATTTCCGTGACAAGGCCAAAAGCCAGGGCTACACCCTCAGCCGCAGTCAGCAGCAAGTCATCGACTGCATGGCGCAGCAAGCCAGCGTGCTGCTCGGCGACAGCGGCCACACCCCGCCGAGTCTGTACCTGTACGGCGCCGTCGGGCGCGGTAAGAGCTGGTTGCTCGACGGTTTTTTCCAGGCGCTGCCGATCACGCGCAAACGCCGCCTGCATTTCCATCAGTTCTTCGCTCGGTTGCACGACGGCATGTTCCGTCATCGCCAGGAGGAAGACGCGCTGGAAATCACCCTGGATGAGTTGCTGGAAGATTGCCAGGTGCTGTGTTTCGACGAGTTTCACGTGCATGACATCGGCGACGCGATGCTGATCACGCGGCTGTTCAAGGCCCTGTTCAAACGGCAGATCATGCTGCTGGTGACCTCCAACTATGCACCCGAGGGCCTGCTGCCCAATCCGCTGTATCACGCGCGCTTCAAACCGGTGATCGAGCTGATCAACACGCGCATGCAAGTGATGGAAGTCGGCGGCGCCCACGACTACCGCGCACTCAACCGCCAACACACGCATCAAGTGTTTACCCAAGGACATTACGTTTGGCCGGCGACGGCAGCTCAACGTCAGACTCTGGACCTGCCACCAGCCGACGCGCCTGCCCTTGCCCTCGAAGTTGGCAAGCGCCAGCTTCAGGCCCGTTTTTGCCAAGGCCGAAGAGTCGCGTTCACCTTCAACGACCTGTGCGAACAGCCAACGGCAGTGATGGATTATCTGCAACTGTGCCAGCGTTTCGACCAGTGGATCATCGATGAGCTGCCGCAGCTCGGCGAATGTCCGATCGCCGTGCAGCAGCGCTTCATCAATCTGATCGACGTGCTCTACGATCAGGACAAACACCTGACCCTGCTCGGCCAACTGCCGCTGGGCCAGAGCCTGGAAGGTCACGCCATTGACCTGGCGCGCACGCGCAGCCGGTTGGGGCAATTGCAGGCAATCCACGCTCCCAACTGACTCCCTACCCTGTGAGAGCGAGCCCTGTGGGAGCGAGCCTGCTCGCTCCCACAGGGTCCGGGACAACTCAAAATCCGTTCAGCATCCGCTTTACCGCTATCATGTCGCCCATTCCAGCGCCCCCGCGTCGCTCCACCGATCAATAGCGAAACCAGACATGCACACCCTTGCTCAACTGCGCGCCGGCGAGCTGTCAGGCGTTACCCGCCTCGACCTGTCCTGCGGGCTGACCGAATTCCCCAACGAAATTTTCCAACTGGCCGAGACGCTGGAAGTGCTCAACCTCAGCGGCAACGCGTTATCCAGCCTGCCCGCTGACCTGCACCGCCTGACCCGCCTGCGCGTGCTGTTCTGCTCCGACAACCAGTTCAGCGAACTGCCGGCGTGCCTCGGCCAGTGCACCGCGCTGACCATGGTCGGCTTCAAGGCCAACCGTATCGTCAATGTGCCCGGTGCCGCCCTGCCGCCGCAGCTGCGCTGGCTGATCCTCACCGATAACCGCATCGAAAGTCTGCCCAGCGAACTCGGTGAACGCCCCGCTTTGCAGAAGCTCATGCTCGCCGGCAATCGCCTGCAATCGCTGCCAGACTCCCTGCGTCACTGCCATCGGCTGGAATTGCTCCGCATCGCTGCCAATCAACTCAGCGAACTGCCGCAGTGGTTGCTGACCTTGCCGAGCCTGACCTGGCTGGCCTACGCCGGCAATCCGCTGGAGACCGAAGCCGATGCCGCTGCACTTGAGGCCACGCCGCTGATCGACTGGTCGGCGCTGCGCCTTGAACAGCAACTGGGCGAAGGCGCTTCCGGGGTGATTTCCCGGGCGGTCTGGCAGCGTGACGATGGCACGGCGCAAGCGGTTGCGGTGAAGCTGTACAAAGGCGAGATGACCAGCGACGGTTCGCCGTTGCATGAGATGAACGCCTGCATCACCGCAGGCCTGCACCCGAACCTGATCCGCGTCGAAGGGCGCATCAGCGGCCATCCCGATCAACAGCAGGGGCTGGTGATGCAACTGATTGATCCGAGCTTCGGCAATCTCGCCGGTTTGCCCAGCCTGGACTCGTGCTCGCGGGATGTTTATGCCGAAGGTTGCCGGTTCCCCGCCGAGGTCGCCCTGCACGTCGCCAAAGGCATCGCCTCAGCGGCCGAGCACCTGCACCGCCAAGGCATTACCCACGGCGATCTGTATGGCCACAACATTCTGTTGAACGATCAGGGCGATTGTCTGCTGGGGGATTTCGGCGCGGCGTCGTTTCATGCCACCGGCGATGATGTGCAGACGCGCGCATTGCAGCGCCTGGAAGTCCGTGCGTTCGGTGTGTTGTTGGGGGAATTGCTGGAGCGTGTCGACTCAGGATTGAGTACGGAGCGGCGCGCGCACCTGGAGGCGCTGGAACGACGCTGCTGTCAGGCCGATGTGCTGGGGCGGCCGGGGTTCAGTGAAGTCATCGAGGTGCTGGAGAATCTGTGACCGCTGCGCAGTCATTCGCCAGCAGGCTCGCTCCCACAATGGAATGTATTTCAAATGTGGGAGCGAGCCTGCTCGCGAAGAGGTCATTACTGGCGCGACAGATCAGCCAGCCAGACCGACGAACATGTCCTGCACGTCATCATGGTTGTCGAGGCCTTCGAGGAACGCTTCGACTTCAGCCATCTGCTCGTCGCTCAAGCCGCTGACCGGGTTCTTCGGCTGGTAGCCGAGTTTCGCCGACAACACGGTGAAACCTTGTTCGGGCAGGGCTTTCTGCACGGCGTCGAGGTCGGTCGGGTCGGTGAGGAACAGCGTCGCGCCCTCTTCACCCGGCTCGAAATCCTGGGCACCGGCTTCGATCGCAGCCATTTCCGGATCGGCATCCGGGCTGTCCGGCGAGGCTTCGATCATGCCGACGTGGTTGAACATCCACGCCACCGAACCGGAAGCGCCCAACTGGCCCTTGCGGAATGCCACGCGGATTTCCGCAACGGTGCGGTTGATGTTGTCGGTGACGCATTCAACGATCAGCGGCACCTGATGCGGCGCGAAGCCTTCGTAAGTCACGCGATGGTATTGCACGGTTTCACCCAGCAGACCGGCGCCTTTCTTGATCGCGCGATCGAGGGTTTCTTTTGGCATCGAGGCTTTCTTCGCCTGCTCGACCACCAGACGCAGGTGTGCGTTGGTGGCGGTATCGGCACCGTTGCGTGCAGCAATGGTGATTTCCTTCACCAGTTTGCCGAAGATCTTCCCTTTGGCGTTGGCTGCCGCTTCTTTGTGTTTAACCTTCCACTGTGCGCCCATTACTCACTCTCTTGATCTGTGGCGCCGAGACATCTATTGGCCGACGCGTGGCGGCAAGTTTATACGGCCTAAAGTCGGCAATCGACCAAAAAAACAGCCGACGGAATCGACATCTTCACCAAAGCATGTAGGGGGATTCTGAAAAGCGCCTTTGACATGACCATTCAGCCCGACGGTTTCGTACCCTTGAAACCCCGTATCGCCTGACAGGGCCTGCTCGAATGCTCAATGACAAGGAAAGTCCCTTCACCCTTACGCTGACCGACAGCGGATTGCGCCTGCCGGTGGTGCGTTTTCGCGGCGAGGAAGCGCTGAACCAGCCTTACCGTTTCGACATCGAACTGCTCGGACTGGCCCCGGCCATCGTCCCGGGATCCTTTCTGCACCGGCCGGCCTTTCTGCGGCTCAGTGAGCAGCACGGGTTCCACGGCGTCATTTCCAGCGCCAGCTGCGAACATCGCGGGACCCATCGGGTCGGCTATCGACTGATTCTGGTGCCGCATCTGCAACAACTGGCGCAAACGCACAAGCGCCGCGTGTTTACTCACCTGAGTACGCCGCAGATCATTCAACAACTGCTCGAAGAACATGCCCTGCCAGCGCACAGCTACCGCATTGAAATGAGCGTCGGTCACTACCCGGCAAGGGCGTTTTGCATTCAGTACGAAGAAAGCGATCTGGCATTGCTGCAGCGGCTATGCGAAGAAGAAGGCATCCACTATCACTTCGAACACGGGCCGGACGGACACGTCGTGGTGTTCGCCGACGACAGCCTGAGCCTGCCGCAGGAACCGGTCGAAATCCCTTTCAATGCTGATGAGCAACCACCATCGCCCTGCGTCAGCGCACTCTATCAACAACATCGCGCGGCGCCGGTGCCGGTGCTGCATGCGGTGCGCAATCGTGGCCAGCCAACCGGCAATGCCGAAGCCGCCAACGAAGTCTCGACCGAGTTGCCGATGCCCGCGCGATCGCCGGAACGTCTGCACGCCGAACAGCGCAGCCGGCGCCATCTGCAACGCCAGCGCTGCCAGTTGCGTTCCATTCACGGGCGCAGTGATTGCAGCGATTTGCTCAGTGGCCGACTGCTGCTTGTGGCCGATCACCCGATCCATCATTTCAACGAACAATGGCTGATATGCGCCGTGCGCCACCACGGGCAGCACCCTTCGATCCTTGATCCGGCGCCAAGCGTTGAGCGTTATCACAACGACTTCACTGCACAGCCCTGGTCGACCGACTTTCGTCCGCCACTCAAACAAGCTCGCCCGAATATTGCCGGTTATCACTTGGCGAAAGTGGCGGGTGCGCCTGGGCAACCTGCGCAAGTGGACGAAAACGGCTGCCTCGCTGTAAGCCTGTGGCCGTCTGCGGATAAATCCGCCAGCGACGCCCTGTGGCTGCCGATCGCCATGAGTCGGCTCAGCGGCCCCGTCGCGGTCGATCAATTACCGCGTGCCGGCAGTGAAGTGTGGGTGAGTTTCCTCGACAGCGATCCGGACCGACCGATCCTGTGCCTCAGCCACGCACGCCAGCCGCCGGAGCGCGAATCAGAACCCGCGCGCGACAGCCTGTTGCTCGACTGGCTGAGCCACCGCGCCGAGCATTGATTGGCGCTTCAGCCTTTGTCCGCCTTGCCCGCCGCCGCCGCGAATTTCGCCAGGCGCACGTCCAGATGCCGAGGCCGGCGCCCGTGATCTTCGGCGCGCTCCTTGCGGCGGATGGCGTTGCGCACCATCAGCGAGCCGAGGTAGCGAATCGGTTCCGGCGGGAAATAACCCAGCGGCCCGTTGACCAGCGGCGAACGGGTCCACGGGTTATCCAGGCCCTGCACCAGCGCGGCGAGAATCTGCCCGCCCATGTGACACGGGCCGACGCCGCTGCCGGAATAACCGAAGCCGTAAAACACGTTGCCCGCCGAGCTCATCTGGCCGAAGAACGGCAAACCGGTCACCGAACGATCCGATGGGCCGTTCCACGTCGCGTCGATTTTGACCTCGGCGAAGGCCGGGAAAAAATCCGCGAGACTGCGCTTGAGCAATCCGGCATAAGGCGACGGCTGATCGAACACCGGCAGCATCCGCCCGCCATAGGCGAAGGTGTTGCCGCCCTTGCCGAGCATGATCCGGCCGTCCGGGGTGTTGTGGTAGTAATGCACGAAAATCCGCGAATCGAGGACGCTGACGCCGCTGGTCAAACCGATTTGCTGCAGCAGCTCCGGACGCGGTTCGGTGATCAGCATGTCACTGGAAACAATCGCCACACTGCGCTCGAACTGAGGAAACGCGCGGGCCATCCACGCGTTCATCGCCAGCACCACACGGTCGGCGATGACCTTGCCGCATGGCGTATGAATACGTGCCGGGCGGCCCTCTTCCAGTCCGGTCATAGCCGTACCCTCATGGATTTTCACGCCCAATTGCAGCGCCACCCGGCGCAGACCGCGCACCAGTTTGCCCGGTTGCACGCTGGCAGCCGCCGGGGAAAACCAGCCCTCCAGATGTTTTGCTGAACCAGCCATGCGCTGCACATCGGCAAGCGGGCGCTGGCTGAACGAGTTGATGCCGTTACGCTCCAGCGCCGCGATCACCGCATCAGTTGCGCCGACCTGGGCGCGATTGGTCGCGGTGTACAGCGTGCCGTCGAGGCGGTAGTCGGCATCGACGCCGTACTGCTCGCAGAACTCGCCGATCGCATGGATGCTGCGCTCCGACTCCCTGACCAAACGCACCGCTTCTTCGACGCCGAACAAGCGCTCCAGGGTGAAATACTTGGCCGACCATGACAGTGCGCAACCACCGTTACGGCCACTGGCGCCGGCACCGCAGATGTCTGCTTCGATCAGCAGCACCTCCAGCTCCGGGTTTTGCTGCTTGAGCATGATCGCCGTCCACAATCCGGTGTAACCACCGCCAACAATGCACACATCCGTGCGCACCTCGCCTTGCAGCGGTGGACACTGCTCGGATGGGTCGGCCTGCAAGGCTTGCTCGAGCCAGAACGGTCGCATGGGAAATCTCCAGTCAGATAGCCACGACGCAGCCTGCCGCGCACCGCGCAGCAGGCCACGGGGCGAAGGGTTTCAGGAACGCAGCGGTTTGACGCTCAGCGGGCAGTTGGGGATCGCCGCGCGCGGCTCCATCACGCCGACCGGCCGACTGTTCCAGTGCGGAATCAGCACCAGCGCCGAGAACAGCGCGCATCCGGCGAAGACGATAAACACCGTCACCGAGTCGAAGTAGCCCGGCAGCAAACCGCCGAGCACCGCGCCAACGGAGCCGCAGCCGTTGACGAAACCGGCGGCGGTGGCGCCGGCCTTGGCCTTGCCGAAATCGATGGCGGCCGCACCGCTGATCATCGAGTCCGGACCATACAACGTCAGGCCCATGACGAACAGCAACGCGACGACCAACAACACGCTGCCGGTGTTCAGCGCAGCCATGAACAACGCCAGCGTCACGGTCAGCGCCAGCAGACTCAGCACGCAGGCCGGCATGCGTCGGGCGCCGAAGAGTTTGTCCGAGGCCAGGCCGATCATGATCGGCCCGAGCAATCCGGCCAGTTCAAACGCGGTGGGAATGATCGCCGCGCCGACCTTGCCGACACTGGGCATCTGCTCGAAAACAATCACCGGGCCCCACAACAGAATCGCGTAGCGCGCCGGTTTCAACAGGAAATACGCCAGGCCCAGCACCAGCACCGTGCGGTTGCGCAGGATTTCCTTCAACGGCTCCCACACGCTGAGTTGGCTGTTGGCTGCGGTTTCTTCGGCGGTCAGTTCCGGCTCGGGCTCCACCGCCGGCAAGCCGACGTCTTCCGGTTTGTTGCGCTGGAAGATAAAGAACAGCACGGCGACCACCGCGACCACCGCCGCGCTGGAGATGAATGCCGCGTGCCAGGTGCCGACCAGCGTGTAGGCCCACCAGCCGGCGAACGGCGAGGCGACCAGACCACCAAACGCGTAACAGGAACTCCACAAGCCGAGCACCCGCCCGCGCTGCTCTGACGGGAAGAAGCTGCCAAGGTTTTTACACAGCCCGGACCAGCCAGTGGACTGCGCCAAACCTTGAATCAACATGCACGTGGCGAAGATCGGCAATGTAGCGAAACTGCCCATCACCAGCGCCGCAGCGGCGGATATCAGCAAACCGCCAAGCACTACGACTCGCGGGCCAAAGCGATCGGCGAGCATGCCCCAGGTGAACTGTCCGAGGGCATACGCCGCCAGATAGATCGCGTCGAGGTTGGCCATGGCCATTTTGTCGAGGGTGAAATCAGGGTCTTCGGCGATGCCCAGTTTGGCTACCGAAAATGCTTTGCGGGTGAAATAGAACGCGGCGTACGCGAGCCAGGTAATAGCGAAAATCTGCACGCGCCAACGCGCCAGGGTGCCGATGTGCTTGTTCATGGTGGTTCTGACCTCAGGGTGTGAGTGTGCCGGCAGAATCGATTAAGAAAAACGCCTGTGTTTTTTATTGTTGAGCACTGCGTTACCGCCCCTTCCCTTCGGCGATAGCGGTCAGATGAGTCTGCTGTTGCACGCACAGGCTCATGGGCCGGCGCTGCTGTTCGACCGAACAGTCAGCGATGGCGTGAGCCGATCAAAGCAATTACTGTTTAATAAATAAAATCGATTTATCGTATTTCACAAATAAGCCGAGCTTGTTACTGGAGCCACCATGTCCGTCTCTCACGCCCAACTCAAAGCGTTCCACGCGGTGGCCGTCCATGGCAGCTTCACCCGCGCCGCCGAGCGGCTTTATCTGACGCAACCGGCGATTTCCGACCAGGTACGCAAACTCGAAGAACGCTTCGGCGTGCTGCTGTTTCACCGCAATAAACGTTCCGTACGCCTGACCGACTTGGGCGAGCGCCTGCTGGCGATCACCCAACGCCTGTTCGTGATCGAAGCCGAAGCGCAGGAATTGCTGCAGGAATCCCAGGCCCTGCAGACCGGCAGCCTGATTCTCGCGGTGGACGCGCCGATCCACGTGTTGCCGCAGATCGCGCGGTTCTGCGAACGCTACCCGGGGATCAGCGTGAAAATCGAAACCGGCAATACCGATGAATCGCTGTTTCGCCTGTTCAACTATCAGGCCGATCTGGCGCTGCTCGGCCGCGACGTGAGCGATGAACGCTTGCTGTGCGTGCCGTTGCGCAACGATCCGATGGTGGCGTTCGTTTCGCGCAATCATCCGTGGGCCGAACGCGAATCGATCTGTCTGGCCGATCTGGATGACACGCCACTGGTGCTGCGTGAGATCGGTTCAGTAACCCGGCAGACCCTGGAAGAGGAAATGGCCCGAGCGGGCTTGCGCATTCGCCCGGCGATTCAGGTTGAAGGCCGGGAGGCGGCGCGCGAAGCCGTGGTGGTGGGAATCGGGGTTGGTGTGGTTTCAGCGGCGGAGTTCGGCGCCGACTCACGGGTCTGCGCGTTGCCGATCACCGACTGCACGAGGCGCCTGACCGAAACCCTGGTGTGCTTGCGCGAACAGAGTTCGCGGCGGGTGGTGGCGACGTTTCTCGATATGGTTCGCGAGAGCCTGACCTGACTCACTCCCTGTCCTGATCGTTCCCACGCTCTGCGTGGGAATGCCTCAACGGACGCTCCGCGTTCGGCTTTGGATGGGACGCAGAGCGTCCCCGGGCTGCGTTCCCACGCAGAGCGTGGGAACGATCACGGTGCGGCTAGCGCCAGATCAAAAAACGCCTGAATCAAGCGCAACTCGCGCCGGCGCTCCATGCAGCCAATCATGTGCCGGTTCACCAGCCCTTCCCCGGCGATCGGGATCGCCACCACGCGCGGGTCATGACTGACCTCCACCGATGACACCACACCGACCCCCAACTCGGCCGCGACCGCTTCGGTCACCGCCTCGCGACTGTCCAGCTCCAGCAACACCCGCGGCTGAATCGACGCCTGCATACACGCCTGGTCAAACGTGCGCCGGGTAATCGAACTTGGCTCGCGCAGGACCATGATCACTTGGTCCAGCTCCTTGAGTTTCACTTCCCCGGAGCGATTCGCCCAGCGATGCCCCGCCGGCACCAGCGCGCAGATCCGCGATTCGCTCAGCGCTTGCAGATGCAGGCCCTTGCGCGGCTCGACCTCGGTCAGCACCGCGACATCGGCGTGTTCCGACAACAGCGCCGCCAGGGTTTCCTGGGCATTGCCCAGACGCAGGTTGACGGTGATCCCCGGATAGCGCGCGCGCAGGCTTGCCAGCATCGGCATGACCATGTGCGGCCCATCCGCCGCCACCTCCAGACGCCCGGTCAGTAACTGCCGATTGGCCTCGAGCAGCGTCTGCGCTTCTTCCGCCAGGCCGAACATGGCGCGGGTGATCGCTGCCAGTTTGGTGCCCTCCTCGGTCAGTTCCACCCGTCGCGCGGTACGTCGCAGCAAAGTGATCTGGTAGTGCTCTTCCAGTGCCTTGATGTGTCCGGTGACTGCCGGCTGGCTGATGAACAACCGCGCAGCCGCGCGGGTGAAGCTGCCTTCGCGGGCCACGGCATCGAAGGCGCGCAGCTGAAACAGGTTCATGGATAACCCTCACTGATGGCTGGCATAACAACAAACAATTTGATTGATGCAACGGCGAATTGCAACGTAGGCCCCGTAGCTTCATCCCACAGCGTTTTCGCGAGGACACACGAATGAGTACCGCCGCACCGATTCTGCTCACTCCCGGCCCGTTGACCACTTCGGCCCGCACCCGTCAGGCCATGATGGACGACTGGGGTTCGTGGGATGACCGCTTCAACCAGCTGACCGCCAGCCTGTGCGAGCAATTGCTAGCCATCCTCAACGGCGCCGCCAGCCACCATTGCGTACCGTTACAGGGCAGCGGCACCTTTGCCGTCGAAGCGGCGATCGGCACGCTGGTACCGCGCGACGGCAAAATCCTCGTGCTGATCAACGGCGCGTACGGCAAGCGTCTGGCGAAGATCTGCGAAGTGCTCGGCCGCTCGTTCAGCACCTTCGAAACCGCCGAAGACGAACCGACCACCGCCGCTGACGTCGACCGCTTGCTGCGCGCCGACGCTGACATCACCCACGTGGCGCTGATCCACTGCGAAACCAGCACCGGCATTCTCAATCCGCTGGCCGAGATCGCCGAGGTCGTTGCGCAACATGGCAAACGTCTGATCATCGACGCCATGAGCTCATTCGGCGCGTTGCCGGTGGATGCGCAAAAAGTGCCATTCGACGCGCTCATTGCCGCTTCCGGCAAATGCCTGGAAGGCGTACCGGGGATGGGTTTTGTCTTCGCCCGCAAGGAATCGCTGGCCGCCGCGGCTGGCAACTCGCACTCGCTGGCGATGGACCTGTACGACCAGCACGCCTACATGATGAAAACCGGGCAATGGCGCTTCACCCCGCCCACCCATGTGGTCGCGGCGCTGCACGAAGCGCTACTGCAATACAGCGAAGAAGGCGGTCTGCCGGCGCGGCATGCGCGTTATGCGGCCAACTGTCAGGCGCTGATGGAAGAGATGAACAAGCTCGGCTTGCGCAGCTTCCTGCCGGCGGCGATTCAGGCGCCGATCATCGCCACGTTCCATGCCCCGCAGGATCCGCGCTACCAGTTCAAGGACTTCTATGAGCGGGTCAAGGCCAAGGGTTACATCCTCTACCCCGGCAAACTGACCCAGGTCGAAACCTTCCGCGTCGGCTGCATCGGCCACGTCACCCCGGACGAAATGCGCCAGGCCGTGGCAGCAGTGGGTGAAGTGCTGCGCGAGATGGAAGTGCTCGACATCTGAGCCCCACCAAAAATCCCTTGTGGGAGCGAGCCTGCTCGCGAAAGCGTCGTCCCAGGCGACACATAGGCTGATGTCAGACCGCTTTCGCGAGCAGGCTCGCTCCCACATTTTGATCTCATTTTCAAATCAGGAATTGATTGCCATGAACTACACCAATCCAAGCAAGCTGCAAGCCGCGATCCTCGACTGGGCCGGTACCGTGGTCGATTTCGGCTCGTTCGCGCCGACGCAGATCTTCGTCGAAGCCTTCGCCGAGTTCGATGTGCAGGTGTCGATTGAAGAAGCCCGTGGGCCGATGGGCATGGGCAAGTGGGATCACATCCGCACCCTCTGTGATCAGCCGCAAGTGGCCGAGCGTTATCGCAAGGTGTTCGGTCGCACGCCGACCGACGATGACGTCACCGCTATCTACAACCGCTTCATGCCGTTGCAGATCGAGAAAATCGCCGAGCACTCGGCACTGATTCCCGGCGCGCTGGACGCCATCGCCCAACTGCGCGAGCAAGGGATCAAGATCGGTTCCTGCTCCGGCTACCCGAAAGCAGTGATGGACAAAGTCGTCGAACTCGCCGCCAGCAACGGCTACGTCGCCGACCACGTGGTCGCCACCGACGAAGTGCCCAACGGTCGTCCATGGCCGGCGCAAGCGTTGGCCAACGTGATCGCTCTGGGCATCGACGATGTTGCAGCGTGCGTGAAGATCGACGACACCGTGCCGGGCATTCTCGAAGGTCGCCGGGCCGGCATGTGGACGGTTGCGCTGATTTGCTCGGGCAACGCGCTGGGTCTGGACTATGAAGGTTTCCGCGCGTTGGGCAGCGATGAACTCGCCAGTGAGCGCAAGCGCATCCACGCGCTTTTCGCAGATTCGCGGCCGCATTACATGATCGACACCATCAGCGATCTGCCGGAAGTGATCGCCGACATCAACAAGCGTCTGGCCAACGGGGAGATGCCGCAAAACGCTTGAGGCTGGAAAACTAAAACACCGCTGATTGCAATCAGCGGTGTTTTTTTTGCACTGTCTTGAGTCAAGACATCGCTTGGATATGACTTATTCGGAAATAAGGTTACCTTGCGCATCGTACGCAAGACCATCGGGATGTTTAACACTTCCGTCCGGCAATTGTTCAGTTCCATCTTCCCAGACAATACGGCCATCCGGATATTCAACGGTATTATCCGGCCAGACGATTCGCCCGTCCGGATACTCTACCCGGCCGTCTTCATATTGAATGATGCCGTCGGGACGCTTGATCGAAGTTTTATCTACAGCGACTACGCTGCCGTCAGGCAGTGTGGTGGAGCCATCGACATTGACTTTCGCACCAATTGTTTGAATCAGCGTTATCAAGGCCACAGGATCGATGTTGATGTTAAGGGTCGGCCATGGCATTGGCGGACGCTTGGTGTCAACCGGGGCCACTGGCTTGGTTGGCGCTACCGGCTTGGTCGGCGCCACTGGCTTGGTTGGCGCAACTGGCTTGGTCGGCGCCACTGGCTTGGTCGGCGCTACCGGCTTGGTCGGCGCCACTGGTTTGGTTGGAATTACTGGCTTGGTTGGCGCAACTGGTCTGGTTGGGACAACTGGCTTGGTTGGCGCAACTGGCTTTGTTGGTGTTACCGGCTTTGACGTTGTGGTAGTAGGGCGAGGCTTCGAGATCGGACTTTTCATATTCACACTCAAATTGATAAATATAGTTTTGATCTTTAATAACAAACTAAAGAGCCGAGCCGACAATAATCACGCACAACAAACTATTCAAACCAAAAGAAACCACAAGATATAAACAACATAGAGTTACGCTGCGCAGACCAACGTACAACAATAACTTTCAATAAATAGAAGTCATAAACCGTAAAACTTGCACTTCGATTGATTGCAAATATCATCACGCCGCAGGTTGGCATGTATTGATCGCGACCATCGGCTACATCGCTGCAAATCCGCGCCGTCCCTGCAGGCCACCCGTGTGGGCAAAGACCAGACGCGTGCCGACCGCGAATTCGCCTGACTCGACATGCTGCTTGAGCGCCAGCAAGGCCTTGCCGGTGTACAGCGGTTCCAAAGGGATGCCGCTGGTTTGCTCGGTCTGATCGATGAAGGTCAGCAACGCCTGGTCAACTTTGGCGAAACCACCACGGCTGGCATCGATCAGTTGATAGTCCGCCGCAGGCTCGGTGGTGTGCGCGAGGATCGACTCGATGTTCGGCGCTACGCCGTGATCATCCGGCACTGCCAGAGCACCGTACACCACGCGCTTGCCTTGCTCGGCGAGCGCCAGTCCGGCCAGTGTCGTGCCGGTGCCACAGGCCAGCCACCAGGCGTCGAAATCATTCCAGCCCAGCTTGGCCAATTGCTCTTCGGCCTGCTGCCAGATCGCTGCGCAACCCAAGGCGCCGGCCAGTCCACCACCGCCCTCGGGCACCGCATGCAGCGTAGGAAATTGCGCTTGCCATGGCACCCAGAATCCCGCTTCGTGCCGTGCGCGGTAGCCGGCGTAACCGAGCCAATGCAACTGCATGCCGAACGCTTGCAGATCCCGCACTGTCGGCGTGTTCTGCGGGTGCCCGCGCAGCAGCCCCACGGTTTTGAAACCCAGCCGTTTGCCCGCCGCCGCCAGCGCGTGCAGGTGATTGGAATGCGCACCGCCAAGGCTGATGATGCCCTCGGCGCCGGCACGCTCGGCGGTTTTAAGATGTTCAACGAGTTTGAACCACTTATTGCCGCTGATCAGCGGGTCGATGCGGTCCAGGCGCAGGATCGCGACCTCGATGCCGGCGTCTGCCAGCCAGCCTAGACGGAGCGGTTCGAGGGGGGCTTGGGCTAGCCAGTTGGGGGGAGGCAAAAGCATAAATGCCGGCTCTGTTTGCAGAGCCGGCATCTTAACAGCAGTCGCAAAAAAACCTGCTGTTTGCAAGCGAACCTGCTCGCGAAGGCGTCGTGTCAGGCGAAATCTTCGTAGCTGACGCTCCGCTTTCGCGAGCAGGCTCGCTCCCACAGGTGATGCGTTGTGCTTACAACTCAGCCGCCAGCCGCGAACCCTGATTGATCGCGCGCTTGGCATCCAGCTCCGCCGCGACATCCGCGCCGCCGATCAAGTGCACGTTCTGCCCGGCTTCAACCAGACCATCGTGCAATTCACGCAACGGATCCTGCCCCGCGCAGATCACGATGTTGTTCACCGCCAGCAGTTGCGGCTCACCGCTTTCGCCGATGCGAATGTGCAAGCCTTGGTCATCGATGCTCAGGTATTCGACGCTGTTGAGCATCTGCACCTGCTTGTTCTTCAGACCGGTGCGATGAATCCAGCCGGTGGTTTTGCCCAGACCGTCGCCGACCTTGGTCTTCTTGCGCTGCAACAGGAACACCTCACGGGCCGGCGCATGCGGTGCCGCTTTGATGCCCGCCACACCACCACGGGCCTCCAGTTGCGTGTCGATGCCCCACTCTTTCCAGAACGCCGCGCGATCCAGACTGGTAGCTACGCCTTGATGAACGAGAAATTCCGAGACATCGAAACCGATCCCGCCCGCACCGATCACCGCGACACGCTTGCCGACCGGTTTGCGCTCGAGGATCACGTCCAGATAACTCAGGACCTTGGCATTCTCGACGCCCGGAATCGCCGGCACGCGCGGGGCGATACCGGTGGCAAGGATAATCTCGTCGTAACCGCCTTCAACCAACTTGGCCACGTCGACGCGTGTGTTCAGGCACACCTCGACATGGGTGGTTTGCAGCTTGCGGTTGAAGTAGCGCAGGGTTTCGAAAAACTCTTCCTTGCCCGGTACGCGCTTGGCGATGTTGAACTGGCCACCGATCTCGCTGGCCGAATCGAACAGCGTCACCTGATGACCGCGCTCGGCGGCCACGGTGGCGGCGGACAGACCGGCAGGGCCGGCACCGACCACGGCGATTTTCTTGATCTGCTGCACCGGCAGGTAATTGAGTTCGGTTTCGTGGCAGGCACGCGGGTTGACCAGGCAACTGGTGAGCTTGCCGCCAAAGGTGTGGTCGAGGCACGCCTGGTTGCAGCCGATGCAGGTGTTGATTTCGTCGGCACGGCCTGCGGCGGCCTTGTTGACGAAGTCCGGATCGGCGAGGAATGGGCGGGCCATGGAAACCATGTCGGCATCGCCTTCAGCAAGAATCTGCTCGGCAATTTCCGGGGTATTGATGCGGTTGGTGGTGATCAGCGGAATGCTCACAGAGCCGCGCAACTTGGCCGTGACCTTGCTGAACGCTGCACGCGGAACCTTGGTGGCGATGGTCGGAATCCGCGCCTCGTGCCAGCCGATACCGGTGTTGATGATAGTCGCGCCGGCCTGTTCGATGGCTTTGGCCAGCATGACGATTTCATCCCAGGTGCTGCCACCTTCGACCAGATCGAGCATCGACAGGCGGAAGATGATGATGAAATTCGGCCCGACCGCTTCGCGCACACGACGGACAATTTCTACCGGCAGGCGCATGCGGTTTTCGTAGCTGCCACCCCAGCGGTCGGTGCGGTGGTTGGTGTGCGCGGCGAGGAACTGGTTAATGAAGTAACCTTCCGAGCCCATGATCTCGACGCCGTCGTATTCGGCGGTTTGCGCCAATACCGAGCAGGTGACGAAATCGCTGATCTGCTTTTCGATGCCCTCTTCGTCCAGCTCTTTGGGCTTGAACGGGTTGATCGGCGCTTGAATCGCGCTCGGTGCTACTTGTTTCGGGCTGTAGGCGTAACGCCCGGCATGAAGAATCTGCATGCAGATCTTGCCGCCCGCCTCGTGCACCGCGCGAGTGACGATGCGGTGCTTGAGCGCCTCTTCCTCGGTAGTGAGCTTGGCCGCGCCGGAATACACGCCGCCCTCATCATTCGGGCCGATGCCGCCGGTGACCATCAGGCCGACACCGCCACGGGCACGTTCGGCGAAGTACGCCGCCATGCGCTCGAAGCCACCGGGCTTTTCTTCCAGGCCGGTGTGCATCGAGCCCATCAGGGTACGGTTGCGCAGCGTGGTGAATCCCAGGTCCAGCGGGGCCAGCAAATGCGGGTAATGAGCGGCGGTCATCGGTAACTCCACAACGAGCGATCACGGAAAGTTGCGGGAGCTCTACGTCCCCCGTCAGTCATGTTCGACAGACTAAGAGTCGCACCGCTGTCACTCAATGACCGTAACTGACAAGTTATTGATCCAAATGCGCAGCGCCCCTTGGCAATCAGGGCCATGGGCCCTACCCTAGGCGCCACACTCTGTACCCGGCTGTTGTTGGTTTTCATGCGCAAACTTCTGTATCTGTTTTTCTCCATGGCCCTCGTTGCCGCCCTGACCACCTACGCCATGTGGGCGGCAGACCGGCCGGCGGGACATTACCTGTCGGACCTGCGCATCAAGCTCGCCGTCAATCAGGGCACGCCCGGCGACCGTGGCAATCTGCTCGGCATTCAGCCCGAACTGTTCCCCACCGATTACCAAAGCTCCGCACGCCTGCACCGCAAGCTTGCGGCGTACCTTCAGCAGGCCCGCGATCAAGGCTTGCTCAACGAAAAAACCGTGGTGGTATTGCCCGAGCACGTCGGCACCTGGCTGATGATCAGCGGCGAGAAAGACGAGTTGTATCAGGCGCCGACCCTGGCGGAGGCAATGAACTGGCTGGCGGCGAGCAATCCGCTGTTGTTTGCCCGAGCGTGGCTGCGGGCCAAGGGCGAGCAACGGCTGAACGATGCTTATCTGCGGATGAAAGCCAAGGCCATGGCCAAGGATTACCAAACGCTGTTCGGCGGTCTGGCCAAGGAGTTCCAGGTCACCCTGGTGGCCGGCTCCATCGTGCTGCCGGAGCCAAGCATCCGCGACGGCCGGCTCAAGCCCGGCAGCGGCGCCCTGTTCAACAGCAGCGTGGTGTTTGGTCGCGACGGCGTACCGTTGGGCCAGCCGCAACGGCAGATGCATCCGATCTTTGATCAGCAAGGTGTGATTCAGGCCGAAGACAAACACGCCATACAGGTCGTCGACACACCGGCCGGACGCTTGGGCATCCTTATCGGCAGTGACAGCTGGTACCCCGCCAACTACCGCACCCTCGATGAACAAGGCGCGCAACTGGTGGCGGTGCCGGCGCAGGTTATCGGCCAAGGCGCCTGGGACAAGCCATGGCGTGGCTACAAGGGTTCGAGCACGCCGGGCTCGGTCAGCCTCAAGCCCGGCGACCTCAGTGAAGGTCAGGCCTGGCACCGACTGACCCTCACCGCACAACCACCGAGCAGCCGCGCGATTGCCGGCGTCAGTGTGTTCATGCGCGGGCAGTTCTGGGACAAGTCGAGTACCGGCACAAGCTTCCTCAGCAGCAACGGCCAGCAGTTCGCCGATGGCGAGGCCCGTGGTGCGCGCTTGCTGAACGTCTGGCTGTAATCCATGAAGCCGCAGCCGATGCGCCTCGGGGATCTGTCGGTGGGCTTCGTCCACAGTCTGGCCGATGCCGTGCGCAGCCACGACGTCGATCCGCTGCCTCTGCTTGAACAATATGGCCTTGATGCCGCGCGACTGGCCGAGGCCGGGGCGCGCTTGTCGATCCCGCGTTACATGCGCCTGGGCCATGCGGCGATTCAACTCACCGGCGACCCGGCCCTGGGCCTGCGCATGGGCCGAATGATCCGCCTGAATCAGGCTGGGCTGGCCGGCATCACTGCGGCGCAAGCGCCCACCGTGCGTGAAGCGGCCCGCTGCCTGACGCGCTTCGAGCCGCTGTACGGTTCCAACTATCGCGGGCAGTCCAGTTTTCATGAAGATGCCAACGGTGCGTGGCTGCGCTTCTACTCGATCAGCCCGTACAACGCCTATAACCGCTTCGTGGTCGACTCGATCCTCGCCGGCTGGCTGCATCAGTTGTCGAGCCTGTGCGGCGAAACGTTGCGCGCCGAGCGAATCGAAATCGAATTCGAAGCGCCGGATTACCGCGACGCCTACACAATGCTCGACGACTGCCCGATCCAGTTCAGCGCCGAGCGCAACCAACTGCGCCTGAGCCTGAGTAGCCTCGCCCTGCGCAACCCTGAACATTGCCCGAGCACCTGGCGACATCTGCTGCAACTGTGTGAGCGGGAGCTGGAACAACTGACCCGCACCCGCAGCCTGCGCGAGCGCATCACTCAGTTGCTCGGCCCGCTGCTCAATGGCGGCCGCGAGCCGGATCTTGAAGAAGTCGCGGCACGCCTGAAACTGCCGACCTGGACCTTGCGGCGCAAGCTCACTGAGGAAGGCACGCAATTTCGCGCGATCCTCAATGACACACGCCGCGACCTGGCAATGACCTACATCCGCGACACCGAACTGGCGTTCGGCGAGATCGCTTATCTGCTGGGCTTTGCCTCAGCCGAAGCCTTCCAGCGTGCATTCAAGCGCTGGAGCGGGCAGACGCCCGGCGAATCCCGACGAAATTACCGCTCGGGAGCCTGAAGCTCAGAGCTCCGTCGCGTCGTCAGCCGGTTCTGGTTGATCCAGCTCAAAGGCCTGGTATTCGAGCAGTTCTTCCTGATACTCATCCATCGTATGAATCCCCCAACTACTCGCTATGAAAATGGCCTGATCAATCGACCTGTGCCCCGAGCATAAAGTGCCCGTGTGAAGGAAAAGTGAAACGCTGCCTTCATGAATAAAACGTAGCAGGTGGTTGGGGATTTATCGCGGCGCTGATGTCGCAGGTGTGTAACCAGATCTTAAGCCAACCCGGAAAACAGTGTGGGAGCGAGCCTGCTCGCGAAGGCGGTGTGTCAGTCTGATCATCTGACGACTGATACACCGCTTCGCGAGCAGGCTCGCTCCCACAGGGTCTTGCTTGGTTTCTTATTGGCCCGACGCAGGCATCGCCGGAATCGGCTCCGACGGTGGCGGAATATCCGGGTTGGTCGGTGGCGTGATGGTTTCGCTGGCCGGCGCGGGCTCTTCCACGGGCGCTGGGGCAGGCGTAATCGGCGTCGACTCCGCTGGCGGCACCACCGGCTCGGAACTCACTGGCGCGGCTTCAATCGGGGCCGGTGCAGGTTCTGCAGCCGGCGCGGGGGCCGGTTCCGCTGCAGGTGTCGGCGCCAGAGGCGCAGGTGCAGGTGCCGCTTTTGGTTCTGGCACACCAAGATCGGTTTTCGGCTTTTCTTCGATGTGTGCAGCTTTCTTCGCATCGGCGGGCAGGAACTGCTCCACCAGTGTGAAGAAACGCTCGTAGAACTTCTGCGCAATGACCGTCTCACTGGCGACCTTGACCATCGAGTCGTCCGAGGAGCCGATCGGCATCGACACCGAGCCCAATACACCAACCCCGAGACTGGCGGAATTGTTGGTCTTCTTCAGCGCATAACGGTCCTGCAGGGCGTTGGCGAACACCGTCGCGTGGTGCCCGGCGCTGCCATCTTCGGCGCAGACCACGTTGAAGCTGATCTCGAGATGGGTCTCGCCGGTCTGCTGGAAGCTCTTGTGACCGCTGACCAGCTTCGGATCACTGCTGGTAATGATGTAGCCCTGACTGAGCAACGCGCGCCGGGCCGCTTCGCAACTGGCGGTGTCGGTTACCGGATAATTGCGCGAAAAGGTGCCGGAGTCATCGAAGTTCTCATGCTCATAGATCGGCTTGTCCTTCGAACAACCGGCCACCGCAGTCAACAAAAGCGCCAGCCCGACAACACGCATGGGAGTGGAAATCAACATTGAACATCCTGAGGGAAAACAGTCCGGGGCGTATTGTGCAACAGATCGCCGCCCCATGGCGCATGGAATAGTGTCAAGAATCGGTTACAACTTTACCTATCATGACCGCCAGGAAAAAGCCGCGTGGACAAATGATCGATCAACGCGCGCAATTTCGCCGTGGCTTGTCGGCTCGACGGCCATAACACCCTAGCCGCCCGACGTGTTCTAAACGCCAAGGGACAGTGTACATGCAAGAATCAGGTCGGCTGTCAGGCCGCCTTCGCGAGCAGGCTCGCTCCCACAGAAAGGCAAAAGCAAAAGATCGCAGCCTTCGGCAGCTCCTACACAATGAGCGCAAGCTCGAGTGCTCTTGATCTTGATCCACCGGCGACGTCGGAAGGCTGAGTGGAGGGATCGATCCCGCAGCGAAGGAACCCGAGCCTGCGAGGGCCGAACGTAGGAGCAAGCCTTTTTGGGTACTTTTTCGGCGTCTGGAAAAAGTGCCTCGCCGTAAGGGCGAAACCGCCAGCTGCCGCACCCGAAGAACCGGATATTCACCCAAACCACCCAGAGCATGGCCGGCCCAAAGGCCGCCAAGCCACCAAAAACAAAAAAGCCCCGACCAACCAGGCCGGGGCTCCTTCAAACGTCAGTCAAAAGATCAGAACCGCTCGATCTCCGCCTCAGCTTCCAACTGCTTGCGATACGCCGCAAAGTCCTGCTGCCCTTCACGGGAAGCCAGGAAGCGACGATATTGCGCCTTCTCTTCATCAGTCGGCGCGGCAGCTTCGTTAACACCGTTGAGTCGCACAACCATCAGACTGCCATCCGGCAACGTAACACTGGAGAACGTCGGCTTGTCCTTGGCAGCCGGCTTCGGCATACGGAACAGTGCCTGCAGCACAGCCGGATCAACCCCTTCCTGACCACGGGTGGCCGCTTCGGTGACCTTCCAGTTCTGACCGTCAATGGCCTTGTCCAGCGGCGCCTTGCCATCGCGCAGATCAGCGATCAGCTTCTCGGCACGGGTCTTGGCCTCGGCACTGGCGTGCTCCTTGGTCAGCTGAGTGCGGATCGCCGCGCTCACACTTTCCAGCGGCAGTTGCGCAGGCTTCAGGTGCTCCTTGGAACGCAGCACGATCACGGTTTCCGGGTCCAGCTCGATGGCGGTGCTGTTGGCACCTTCATCAATCACTTCCGGGCTGAACGCGGCAGTGACCACGGCACGGTTGGCGGCAACACCTTCGCCACCTTCACGGCCGAACGGTTTGGAAGTGTGCACGGTCAGTTTCAGATCCGCTGCTGGCTGCGCCAGGTCAGAGGCTTCGAACGCCGAGTCTTCCAGTTGCTTGGTCGCCTCAACGAAACGCTGCTCGACCTGAGCGGCTTTCAGCTCGCGGGTCAGCTTGTCTTTCAGGCTGGCCAGGGTCGGCACTTCAGGCGCTTCCACGCCCAACAGCTTGATCAGGTGATAACCGAAGTCGGTACGAATCGGCTCGGACACCTGGTCTTTCGACAAGGAATACAGCGCTTTTTCGAACGCCGGATCGTAAACGCCAGGACCGGCGTAACCGAGGTCACCGCCATTGTTGGCGGAACCCGGGTCCTGCGAGAACTCCTTGGCCAGCGCTTCGAACTTCTCGCCCTTGGCCAGACGCGCCTGAACTTCTTCGATCTTCGCCTTGGCCTGCGCTTCGGTAGTCTTGTCGTTCACTTCGATAAGGATGTGCGCGGCACGACGCTGTTCCGCCAGGTTGGCGATCTCTTTCTGGTACGCCGCCTCAAGGTCTTCATCCTTGACCGCGACCTGATCGAAGAACGACGACTTCTTCAGCTCGACGTAATCGATGATCACCTGGTCCGGCGTCATGAATTCCTTGGCGTGCTCGTCGTAGTAAGCCTTGACCTCGTCATCGGTCAGCTTGACCGCAGCCGGGTCGGCCTTGACGTTCAGAGTGGCGAAATCACGGGTCTGTTTTTCCAGACGGGCGAATGCCAGCACTTCGGCGTCGGTGACGAAACCGCTGCCGGCCACGCCTGCGCGCAATTGGCCGATGAGCATTTCCTGAGCCAGCATCTGGCGGAACTGCATGCGGCTGTAGCCCAGTTGACGGATCACCTGGTCGAAACGCTCCGAGCTGAACTTGCCATCGACCTGGAATTCAGGCGTCTGCAGGATCACTTGATCCAGCGCGGCTTCGGAGAATGAGAACTTCGCCTGTTCGGCGCCTTGCAGCAGCAACTTGCGGTCGATCAGGCCTTTGAGCGCCGATTCGCGCAGCATCTTTTCGTCGAGCAAGGAAGCATCGAAGTCCTTGCCCAGCTGTTGCATCAGCTGACGGCGTTGCATATCAACGGCCTGGCTCAGCTCGTTCTGGCTGATTTCGTCACCGTTGACCTTGGCCGCCTCGTTCTTGTGAGTCGTGGCCTGGAAAATGGCATCGAAACCGGTCAGGGCCATCAGTGCAACGATGACCCCGATAATGGTCTTGGCAATCCAGCCTTGTGAATTGTCCCTGATATTCTGCAGCATGCGTCCCCCAGAAACGGTTGAACTTCAATTTAGGCAACCGTGGAGCGTGGGTAGAATCCGGATAGAAGAAAGGCGCATCCGAGGATGCGCCTTCTCGTAACTGGCGGAGCGGACAGGGCTCGAACCCTCGATCCCGGCGTTACAGGTGGCTCTTTCAGCCACCTGCTCTACCGCTCCGCTGCCAAGTCAGGCTTGACCCCGACCCGGATGGGTAAAAACCTGGAAACTCAGTTAACAGCTTCTTTCAGCGCTTTACCGGCTTTGAAACCTGGCTTCTTGGCAGCCGGGATTTCCAGAGACTTGCCGGTTTGCGGGTTGCGACCGGTACGAGCCGGACGGTCAGTCACGGAGAAAGTACCGAAACCAACCAGAACAACGGAGTCGCCAGCCTTCAGAGCGCCAGTGACGGATTCGATTACAGCGTCCAGCGCACGGCCAGCAGCAGCTTTCGGGATATCAGCGGATGCAGCGATAGCATCAATCAGTTCCGACTTGTTCACTCTAAGTCCCCTTATATCTATTTTGAGATGTTTCTAAGTTTTTTGGTGAAAGCAAAACGAGTGCTGAATGGCCTACAGACACTTAAGAGCCGCTTTATAACAAGGGCTCTAAAATGCTGTCAAGGAAAGCCCCCCAGGCTAAAACGTATTAATGCGTGCTAATTCTTTCCTTGGCATCAGACTCGCGTTTTTCGTCCTTGGCAACTATCTCCGGAGCCACATCCGGCAAGGGCTCCGGCGCGTATTGCAGCGCAATTTGCAGGACCTCGTCAATCCATTTAACCGGTTTGATCTGCAGATCCTGCTTGATATTGTCAGGAATCTCCTTCAGATCGCGGACGTTTTCTTCCGGAATAATCACAATCTTGATTCCGCCGCGATGTGCCGCCAGCAGTTTTTCTTTCAAACCGCCAATTGCCAGCACTTGCCCACGCAGAGTGATCTCACCGGTCATGGCGACATCGGCGCGCACCGGAATGCCGGTCAATGCCGAGACCAACGCGGTGCACATGCCCACGCCAGCGCTAGGGCCGTCTTTCGGCGTAGCACCTTCCGGCATGTGAATGTGGGTGTCGCGCTTCTCGTGGAAGTCCAGCGGAATGCCCAGGCTTTTCGCCCGGCTGCGCACAACGGTCTGTGCGGCGGTGATCGATTCGACCATCACATCACCGAGCGAACCGGTCTTGATCAGTTGCCCTTTACCCGGAATCACTGCGGCTTCGATGGTCAGCAACTCGCCGCCAACCTGAGTCCACGCCAGGCCAGTCACCTGCCCCACCTGATCCTGTTGCTCGGCCAAGCCGTAGCGGAACTTGCGCACACCAAGGAAATGCTCGAGCAAGTCCGCTGTCACTTTTACCGAAAAGCGTTTTTCCAGCGCATGCTCTTTCACTGCCTTGCGGCAGACCTTGGCGATCTGCCGCTCGAGGCCCCGCACACCCGCTTCACGGGTGTAATAACGGATGATGTCGCGGATCGCTTCCTCATCGAACTCCAGCTCGCCCTTCTTCAGACCGTTAGCGGCGATCTGTTTCGGCGAGAGGTATTTCACGGCGATGTTGATCTTCTCGTCTTCGGTGTAACCCGGCAGACGGATGACTTCCATCCGGTCCAGCAGCGCTGGCGGGATGTTCATCGAGTTCGAGGTGCACAGGAACATCACATCGGACAGGTCGTAATCGACTTCCAGATAGTGATCGTTGAAGTTGTGGTTTTGCTCGGGATCGAGCACTTCCAGCAACGCCGACGCCGGGTCGCCACGCATGTCGCTGCCCATCTTGTCGATTTCATCGAGCAGGAACAGCGGGTTGCGTACGCCCACTTTTGTCATCTTTTGAATCAATCTACCCGGCATCGAACCGATGTAAGTCCGGCGGTGACCACGAATTTCCGCTTCGTCACGCACGCCGCCCAAGGCCATACGTACGAATTTACGGTTGGTGGCATGGGCAATCGATTCCGCCAGCGAGGTTTTACCCACGCCTGGAGGACCGACCAGGCACAACACCGGGCCACGGATTTTCTTCACGCGCTTCTGCACGGCGAGGTATTCAAGGATGCGCTCCTTGACCTCTTCGAGGCCGTAGTGATCGGCGTCGAGAATGTCTTCTGCACGGGCCAGGTCGAGGCGTACTTTGCTCTGCGCCTTCCACGGCACCTGCACCAGCCAGTCGATGTAGGAACGCACCACGGTGGCCTCAGCCGACATCGGCGACATCTGCTTGAGCTTGTTCAGCTCGGCAGTCGCCTTGGCCAGCGCGTCTTTCGGCAGGCCGGCAGCATCGATGCGCTTTTTCAGCTCTTCGATTTCGTTGTGGCCTTCGTCGCCGTCACCGAGTTCTTTCTGAATGGCCTTCATTTGCTCATTCAGGTAGTACTCGCGCTGGCTGCGCTCCATTTGCTTTTTGACGCGACCGCGAATGCGTTTTTCAACCTGGAGCAGGTCGATTTCGGCATCCAGCAGTGCCAGCACGTGCTCGACACGGGCCGACAGATCGATGATCTCGAGGATTTCCTGCTTCTGCTCGATTTTCAGCGCCATGTGCGCGGCCATGGTGTCGACCAGACGACCGGGCTCATCGATGCTGTTGAGCGACGACAGGACTTCAGCCGGAACCTTCTTGCCCAGCTGGACGTATTGTTCGAACTGCGACAGCAGCGTGCGCACGAAGACTTCCGACTCGCGCTCGGCGGCGTCGACTTCTTCGATCAGAGACACTTCGGCGCGGCAATGGCCATCGACTTCGCTGAAGCGCTCGACAGTGCCACGCTGCTCGCCTTCGACCAGAACCTTGACGGTGCCATCAGGCAGCTTCAGCAGTTGCAGAACCGTGGCAATCGTACCTACGCGATAGAGAGCGTCTTCACCGGGATCATCGTCAGCCGGGTTTCGCTGGGCGAGCAGCAGAATCTGCTTGTCACCCGTCATCGCGGCCTCGAGGGCTTCGATGGATTTCTCGCGCCCCACGAACAGCGGGATAACCATGTGCGGATAAACCACGACATCACGCAATGGCAGGAGAGGCAATTCGATGGTTGTCTTCATGATTTCGCCTCTACGGCGGCCGTATGGCCGTAATCAGATGGAATTAAGCTTGAAACCAAGATGGGGGCTGCCTCGAAAAAAAACAAGCGCAAAGCGGAGGTAAAAAACGACTTAAAAAAAAGAGGCCCGAAGGCCCCTTCTTTGTTGCGGCGCTGTGAACACTTACGCGTCCGGCGCTGCCTTGGCCGTCGGCTCACTGTTTTCGTAGATATACAGTGGCTTGGACTTGCCTTCGATCACGCTTTCATCGATCACGACTTTGCTCACCTCGGACTGCGAGGGGATCTCATACATCGTGTCGAGCAGCACACCTTCGAGAATCGAACGCAGGCCACGGGCACCGGTTTTACGTTCCAGGGCACGCTTGGCGACCGATTTCAGCGCGTCGGAACGGAATTCCAGATCCACGCCTTCCATCTCGAACAGCTTGGCATACTGTTTGGTCAGAGCATTTTTCGGCTCGGTGAGGATTTGCATCAGCGCAGCCTCGTCGAGCTCGTCCAGTGTCGCCAGGACCGGCAGACGACCGACGAATTCCGGGATCAGACCGAACTTGACCAGATCGTCAGGCTCGACTTCACGCAGGGATTCACCAACCTTCTTGCCCTCTTCCTTGCTGCGCACTTCGGCGTTGAAGCCAATGCCGCCTTTGGTGGAACGGTTCTGAATGACCTTTTCCAGGCCGGAGAACGCACCACCGCAGATGAACAGGATGTTACGGGTGTCGACCTGCAGGAACTCCTGCTGCGGATGCTTGCGGCCACCTTGCGGCGGTACCGAAGCGACCGTGCCTTCGATCAACTTGAGCAAGGCCTGCTGCACGCCTTCACCGGAAACATCACGGGTGATCGACGGGTTGTCGGACTTGCGGGAAATCTTGTCGATTTCGTCGATGTAGACAATGCCCATCTGGGCTTTCTCTACGTCGTAATCGCACTTCTGCAGCAGCTTCTGAATGATGTTCTCGACATCTTCACCCACGTAACCGGCCTCGGTGAGGGTGGTTGCGTCGGCGATGGTGAACGGAACGTTCAGCAAGCGGGCCAGTGTTTCGGCCAGCAGGGTTTTACCGGAGCCTGTCGGGCCGATCAGCAGGATGTTGCTCTTGCCGAGTTCGACGTCGTCAGCCTTTTTGTCACGCTGGTTCAGGCGCTTGTAGTGGTTGTACACCGCTACGGCCAAAACCTTTTTCGCACGCTCCTGACCAATGACGTACTGGTCAAGGATGCCGCTGATTTCTTTAGGCGAAGGCAATTTATGCGCGCTGCTTTCGGCCTGTGCTTCCTGCACCTCCTCGCGGATGATGTCATTGCACAGGTCGACGCACTCGTCGCAGATAAAGACCGAGGGGCCGGCAATCAATTTGCGCACTTCATGCTGGCTTTTGCCACAGAAGGAGCAATAGAGCAGCTTGCCGTTGTCCTCGCCGTTGCGGGTGTCAGTCATTCGTTCGATCCAAATCCGATAGGCTTGCAACACAAGATGAAGGCTATTGCGGGCTTTTTCAAGCCCGCCGCTGATCGGACGTGCCGATCAGGCCTGTTTTGCGCTGCTTATATTAAGCTGGACGCTGGTTGATCACTTCGTCGATCAGGCCGTATTCCTTCGCAGCTTCGGCACTCATGAAGTTGTCGCGATTGGTATCGCGCTCGATTTCTTCCAGAGTACGGCCGCTGTGCTTGGCCATCAGCATGTTCAGACGCTCGCGGATGAAGAGGATTTCCTTGGCGTGGATTTCGATGTCCGACGCCTGGCCCTGGAAACCGCCCAGTGGCTGGTGAATCATCACGCGCGAGTTCGGCAGGCAGAAACGCTTGCCCGGTGCACCTGCGGTGAGCAGGAATGCGCCCATGCTGCAGGCCTGACCGATGCAGGTGGTCGATACGTTCGGCTTGATGAACTGCATGGTGTCGTAGATCGACATGCCGGCAGTCACCGAACCGCCCGGCGAGTTGATGTACAGATGGATGTCCTTGTCCGGGTTTTCCGCTTCAAGGAACAGCAGTTGCGCACAGATCAGGTTGGCCATGTAGTCCTCTACCGGGCCCACCAGAAAGATCACTCGCTCCTTGAGCAGGCGCGAGTAGATGTCGTAGGCGCGTTCGCCACGAGCGGACTGCTCGACAACCATCGGGACCAGGCCGCCGGCGGCCTGGATATCAGAGTTCTGCTGAATATAAGAATTACGGAACATGCTCTGCAGTCGCTCCCAAATAGTTATGTCTTGAATACGCATAAGCCAGCTCGAGAGCTGGCTTATGGTGTGCACTTCTAACGCAAAATCAATCAGTCGGCTGCTGGAGCTTCTACCGGCTTGACTGCTTCTTCGTAGGAGACCGATTTGTCGGTCACACTAGCTTTCTGCAGAACAGTATCCACAACTTGTTCTTCCAGCACAACCGAACGCACTTCGTTCAGTTGCTGCTCGTTTTTGTAGTACCACGACACGACCTGCTCTGGCTCCTGGTAAGCGGAAGCCATTTCCTGAATCATTTCGCGAACGCGAGCTTCGTCAGGCTTGAGGTCGAACTGCTTGACCACTTCAGCAACGATCAGGCCCAGCACGACGCGGCGCTTGGCTTGCTCTTCGAACAGCTCGGCCGGCAGCTGGTCTGGCTTGATGTTGCCGCCGAACTGCTGAACAGCCTGCACGCGCAGACGGTCAACTTCGTTGGACAGCAGAGCCTTTGGCACTTCGATCGGGTTGGTGGCCAGCAGACCGTCCATTACCTGATTCTTGACCTTGGATTTGATCGCCTGACGCAGTTCACGCTCCATGTTCTTGCGAACTTCGGTGCGGAAACCGTCGATGCCGCTTTCCTTGATGCCGAATTGAGCGAAGAACTCTTCGTTCAGCTCAGGCAGCTTAGGCTCGGACACAGTGTTGACGGTCACGGTGAACTCGGCGGTTTTGCCAGCCAGGTCCAGGTTCTGATAGTCCTCAGGGAAGGTCAGGTTCAGAACGCGTTCTTCGCCGGCTTTAGCGCCAACCAGGCCTTCTTCGAAGCCCGGGATCATGCGGCCGGAACCCAGCACCAGCTGAGTGCCCTTGGCGGAGCCGCCAGCGAATACTTCGCCGTCAACCTTGCCAACGAAATCGATGTTCAACTGGTCTTCGTTCTGGGCAGCACGGTCGGCCACTTCAAAACGGGTGTTCTGCTTGCGCAGGATGTCGAGCATCTTGTCCAGATCAGCGTCAGCCACTTCAGCGCTCAGACGCTCAACGGTGATGCCTTCGAAGCCAGCAACGGTGAACTCAGGGAAGACTTCGAATACAGCAACGTATTCCAGATCCTTGCCCGCTTCGAGCGACTTAGGCTCGATCGAAGGCGAACCGGCAGGGTTGAGCTTCTGCTCGACCACAGCTTCGTAGAAGGAAGACTGGATGACGTCGCCTACCGCTTCCTGACGCGCATCAGCACCGAAACGGCGCTTGATTTCGCTCATTGGCACTTTGCCTGGACGGAAGCCAGCAATTTTGGCCTTTTGGGCAGTCTGCTGCAGACGCTTGTTGACCTGAGTCTCGATGCGCTCTGCCGGCACGGTGACGCTCATGCGGCGCTCGAGAGCAGTAGTATTTTCAACAGAAACTTGCATGGATATTCCTCGTTGCACAGACGTTAGCCGGCCGTTTCCGACCCCAGAATCAAGGGCATGCATTCTAGTGGGTCAAACTCAAGAAGTCACCCTACTGGAAACGGGTAAAAAAACAGCAGGCAATTTATAGGGAGCGCCGCACGAATGCCGTGCACTCCACTGGCGAATACAAGCGATCACGTCAGGGCTCTGCAGCAACGCTTCTATATATAGAAGCAACTATCAAATCCGCCCCGACAGACGTTCCGGCAAAACCGGAACGACGAGCAGTTCAGCGTCATCCGATCCTTTAAAAGCGATGAAGTGCCCTGCCCTGCGCTTCGAAATCGGCCATGGCAGGATTTCGAAACCGCTAAAACAAAAAAGGCGCCAGACTGTTAAATCTGGCGCCTTTCGAAATATGGGGTGGACGATGGGGATCGAACCCACGACAACGGGAGTCACAATCCCGTGCTCTACCAACTGAGCTACGCCCACCATATTGCGTAACAAAAAAGCCAAACAACTTCTTTGTCGAAACTGCATCAGGCCCTAGGCACAGATGAAGCTTTATTTGGTGCGGATGAAGAGACTCGAACTCTTACGCCTCGCGGCGCTGGAACCTAAATCCAGTGTGTCTACCAATTCCACCACATCCGCGGATGAAGCTTTTAAAGCAAAGGCGCCAGACCGTTAAATCTGGCGCCTTTCGAAATATGGGGTGGACGATGGGGATCGAACCCACGACAACGGGAGTCACAATCCCGTGCTCTACCAACTGAGCTACGCCCACCATATTGCG
>NZ_RCOA01000125.1:34519-34652 GCF_004307585.1 Pseudomonas sp. Sample_20
CAACGGGAGTCACAATCCCGTGCTCTACCAACTGAGCTACGCCCACCATATTGCGCTACTTGTGCCAAAGCTGCCTAATGGCGCACCCGGCAGGACTCGAACCTGCGACCATCCGCTTAGAAGGCGGATGCTC
>NZ_RCOA01000090.1:0-34021 GCF_004307585.1 Pseudomonas sp. Sample_20
TTTCTCAAGGCCAACCGCTTCATGACCGGCTCCGCCGCGCCGATTTTCGACGCCGAGCGCAAGGTCATCGCCGTGCTCGATGTCTCCAGCGACAGCTACCTGCCGCCCTCGCACACCTTGGGCATGGTCAAGATGATGAGCCAGACCGTGGAGAATCGGCTGATCCTCAACCTGTTCCATGGCCAGCATTTTCAACTGACCTTCAACACCGGGTTGAACAACCTCGACAGCCAGTGGGCCGGGTTGTTGATTTTCGATGAAAGCGGACAGGTGCTGTCGGCCAATCGCCGTGCCGACAATTTGCTCGGTGTGCGTTTGTCCCGCGTCAGCGTTGAAAGCCTGTTCAAGGTGTCGCTGCTGGAGTTGATCAATCAGCCCGAGGGTCTGCCGTTTGCCTTGCAGACCTCCGGACGCAACCGTTTCCAGTGCTTGCTGAAACGGCCGAAACAGGCGCCGGTGCAAGCGCGGGTATTTGTCGCCGAGGACAAGCCTGCGCCAGCCAGCGCGATCAGCCTCAATACGCTGCATTTCGGCGACAGTCGCGTGGAAAAAGCCGTACGCCAGGCCGAGCGCTTGCTGGAAAAAGACATTCCGTTGCTGATCCACGGCGAAACCGGGGTCGGCAAGGAAGTCTTCGTCAAAGCCTTGCACCAAGCCAGCTCTCGACAAAAACAGGCATTCATCGCAGTGAACTGCGCGGCGATCCCCGCTGAACTGGTCGAGTCCGAGTTGTTCGGTTACGAGAAAGGCGCATTCACCGGGGCCAACCAGAAAGGCAGCATCGGCCTGATCCGCAAGGCCGACAAAGGCACGCTGTTTCTCGACGAGATCGGTGACATGCCGCTGCCAACTCAGGCGCGTTTGTTGCGCGTGTTGCAGGAGCGTTGCGTGCAGCCGGTGGGCAGCAGCGAGTTGTTTCCGGTGGACTTGCGGATCATTTCCGCGACCAACCGATCATTGCGCGAGCAGGTACAACTGGGCCGCTTTCGCGAAGACTTGTACTACCGCATCGGCGGCCTGACCCTGGAGCTGCCGCCGTTACGCGAACGCAGTGACAAGCAGGCGCTGTTCAAACGGCTGTGGGACCAACATCGCGAGCCGACGCAATGGGCGGGGCTGAGCCCGGAGGTGTTGGAGCTGTTTGCAAAGCATCCGTGGCCGGGAAATTTGCGTCAGGTCAGCAGCGTGATGCAGGTGGCACTGGCCATGGCCGAGGAACAACCAGTGCGGCCTGAGCATTTGCCGGATGATTTTTTTGTCGACCTGGAGATGGAACCGGTGGAAACAGCGGCGCCGCTGGGGCTGGATTTGAATGATGTTGAGGCGTTGAACAGGGAGTTGAAGGCGGCTGGAGGGAATATTTCGCATCTGGCGCGGCGCTTGGGGGTTAGCCGGAATACGCTGTACAAGAGGTTGCGGCAGGCTGAATGACAAGTTGTCTGGACGGGCCTCTTCGCGAGCAGGCTCGCTCCCACAGGGGATCGATCATTCCCACGCTCCGCGTGGGAACGCAGCCCGGGACGCTCTGCGTCCCTACAGAGCCGAACGCGGAGCGTCCGTTGAGGCATTCCCACGCAGAGCGTGGGAACGATCATGGTAGGGGCTTTGGGCCTCAGTCAGCCAGACGCCAGGTAGTCCCACCCTTGCCATCTTCCAGCACCACGCCCATCGCTGTCAGCTGATCACGGATACGATCGGACTCAGCCCAATCCTTGCCCGCCCGAGCTGCCAGGCGCGCCGCAATCAGTGCATCGACTTCAGCCGCATCGACCCGCCCTTCAGCGCCGGCCTGCAGGAAGTCATCCGCCTCCAACTGCAACACACCGAGCACACTCGCCAGTTCTTTCAGACGTGCCGCCAGCCCCGCCGCTGCATCGAGATCGCTCTCACGCAGACGATTGATCTCGCGCACCATCTCGAACAGCACGGCGCAGGCTTCAGGGGTGCCGAAGTCGTCGTTCATCACCGTGGTGAAACGCTCGACAAACGCTTCACCGCCTGCCGGCGCCACGCTCGGCAGGCCTTTCAACGCGTGGTAGAAACGCTCCAGTGCGCCCTTGGCGTCCTTGAGGTTGTCTTCCGAATAGTTGATCGCGCTGCGGTAGTGGCTCGATACCAGCAGGTAACGCACGACTTCCGGGTGGTACTTGTCGAGCACGTCGCGGATGGTGAAGAAGTTGTTCAAGGACTTGGACATCTTCTCGCCATTGATGCGAATCATGCCGCAATGCATCCACGCGTTGGCGTAGGTCTTGCCGGTGGCCGCTTCGCTCTGGGCGATTTCGTTTTCGTGGTGCGGGAACTCCAGGTCGCTGCCGCCGCCATGAATGTCGAAGGTCTCACCGAGGCAGCAGGTCGACATCACCGAGCACTCGATGTGCCAGCCCGGACGCCCGGCGCCCCATGGCGATTCCCAGCTCGGCTCGCCCGGCTTGGCGGCTTTCCACAGGACGAAGTCGAGCGGGTCTTGTTTCGACTCGTCGACTTCGATGCGCGCGCCAATGCGCAAATCTTCGATCTTCTTGCGCGACAACTTGCCGTAGCCCATGAACTTGGCGACGCGGTAGTACACGTCGCCATTGCCCGGCGCATAGGCGTAGCCCTTGTCGATCAGGGTCTGGATCATTGCGTGCATGCCGGCGATATGATCGGTGGCGCGCGGTTCCATGTCCGGTTTCTGGATGTTCAGGCGCGCTTCGTCTTCGTGCATCGCGGCGATCATGCGCTCGGTCAGCGCTTCGAACGACTCACCGTTCTCGCGCGCGCGATTGATGATCTTGTCGTCGATGTCGGTGATGTTGCGCACGTAGGTCAGGTCATAACCGCTGAAGCGCAGCCAGCGCGTCACCAGGTCGAACGCGACCATGCTGCGGCCGTGGCCGAGGTGGCAGTAGTCGTAAACGGTCATCCCGCAGACGTACATGCGCACCTTGTTGCCATCCAGCGGCTTGAAGACTTCTTTGCTCTTGGTGAGCGTGTTGTAGATCGTTAGCACGTTAGTTCCTTGACTCACTCACTGGCCCCACGAATCACGCAGGGTCACGGTACGGTTGAATACCGGCTGACCGGGTTTCGAGTCCTTCAGGTCCGCGACGAAGTAGCCTTCGCGCTCGAACTGGAAACGGTCTTCCGGCTGTGCGTTGCCGAGCGATGGCTCAGCGCGACAACCGGTCAGCACTTGCAGCGAGTCAGGGTTGATGTTGTCGAGGAAGCTGGCGCTGTCTTCGGCCTTTTCCGGGTTCGGCGAACGGAACAGGCGATCGTACAGACGCACTTCGCACTCGACGCTGGCGGCAGCCGGCACCCAGTGGATCACGCCTTTGACCTTGCGCCCTTCCGGGTTCTTGCCGAGGGTGTCCGGGTCGTACGAGCAACGCAGTTCGACGATGTTGCCGTCGGCGTCCTTGATCGCTTCGTCGGCGCGGATCACGTAGCTGCCGCGCAGACGCACTTCACCGGCCGGTTCCAGGCGCTTGTAGCCCTTCGGCGGCTCTTCCATGAAGTCTTCACGGTCAATGTAGATTTCCCGGGCAAACGGCAGCGCGCGCACGCCCATGTCTTCTTTCGGGTGGCGTGGCAGTTCGAGGTTTTCGACCTGGCCTTCCGGGTAGTTGGTGATGACCACTTTCAGCGGACGCAGCACGCACATCGCGCGCGGGGCGCTGTGGTCGAGGTCGTCACGGATGCTGAATTCGAGCATGCCGAAATCGACCACGCCGTCGGAACGGTTGGTGCCGATCATTTCGCAGAAGTTGCGGATCGATTTTGGCGTGTAGCCACGGCGGCGGAAGCCCGACAGCGTGGACATGCGCGGATCGTCCCAGCCATTGACGTGCTTCTCGTCAACCAGCTGCTTGAGCTTGCGCTTGCTGGTGATCGTGTAGTTCAGGTTCAGACGGCTGAACTCGTACTGGCGCGGGTTCGCCGGCACCGGCAGGTTGTCCAGGAACCACTCGTACAGCGGGCGATGGCTTTCGAACTCGAGGGTGCAGATCGAATGGGTGATGCCTTCGATGGCGTCCGACTGCCCATGGGTGAAGTCGTAGTTCGGATAGATGCACCACTTGTCACCGGTCTGGTGGTGATGCGCGTGGCGGATGCGATACATGATCGGGTCGCGCAGGTTCATGTTCGGCGAAGCCATGTCGATCTTCGCCCGCAGCACGCGCGCGCCGTCGGGGAATTCACCGGCCTTCATGCGCGCGAACAGGTCGAGGTTTTCCTCAACCGAACGGTCACGGAACGGGCTGTTCTTGCCCGGCTCGGTCAGGCTGCCACGGTATTCCTTGGCCTGCTCCGGGGTCAGGTCGTCGACGTAGGCCTTGCCGGCCTTGATCAGCTCGACGGCCCAGTCGTGCAATTGATCGAAATACTGCGAGGCGTAGCGCACTTCACCGGACCATTCGAAGCCCAGCCATTTGACGTCGCTTTCGATGGCGTCGATGTATTCCTGATCTTCCTTGGCCGGGTTGGTGTCGTCGAAACGCAGGTGCGTGACGCCACCGAACTCCTGGGCCAGGCCGAAGTTGACGCAGATCGACTTGGCGTGGCCGATGTGCAGGTAGCCGTTGGGCTCCGGCGGGAAGCGAGTCACGATCTGGGTGTGCTTGCCCGAGTCCAGGTCTGCCTGGATGATCGGCCGCAGGAAGTTGACCGGCACGGCAGGGCCGGACTTGGCATTCGAGGTAGGGTCGACAGTGGGCTTGCTCATAGGATCCTTGACGTACAGGTGCGCGGCCGCAAAGAGGGGCCAGACAAAACAAAGCCGCTATCATAGCCGATGCTGTCAAGGGCCTGACAGAGCAGCTCTTATAAAGGCACGCATTTAATCGCCGGGAAATGAAAAACCGCCTCGAAATTCGCGCCTGTCACGCTAAACTGCGCACCTTGGCCGAAGCAGGCTGAACCGGTTGTGGGGCTCAATGTCCCAGAACCACGAATTCCTCAGAAGAGTAGCGATCATGACTCAAGTCAAACTGACCACCAACCATGGCGACATCGTCATCGAACTGAACGCTGAAAAGGCGCCGATCACCGTTGACAACTTTCTCGAATACGTTAAGGCCGGTCACTACGAGAACGTGGTTTTCCACCGTGTGATCAAGGGTTTCATGATCCAGGGCGGCGGTTTCCAGCCTGGCATGCAGGAAAAGAAAGACAAGCGCCCGAGCATCAAGAACGAAGCCGACAACGGCCTGAAGAACGAGAAGTACACCCTGGCCATGGCTCGCACCATGGACCCGCATTCGGCATCGGCGCAGTTCTTCATCAATGCCACCAACAACAGCTTCCTCAACCACACCGCCAAGACCGCTCAGGGCTGGGGTTATGCCGTGTTCGGTAAAGTCGTTGCAGGCACTGAAGTAGTCGACAAGATCGAAGGCGTTGCCACCACTTCCAAGGCCGGCCACCAGGACGTACCAGCAGACGACGTGATCATCGAGAAAGCCGAGATCATCGAAGCGTGATATTGCTGATTTCAGACTTGCATCTGGAAGAGGAGCGCCCGGACATTACCCGGGCGTTTCTGGATTTGCTCGCCGGACGCGCGCGCTCGGCGAGTGCGTTGTACATCCTCGGCGACTTCTTCGAGGCGTGGATTGGCGACGACGCCATGACGCCCTTTCAGCGTTCCATCTGCCAGGCCCTGCGCGATTTGAGCGACAGCGGCACGGCCATATTCCTGATGCACGGCAATCGCGATTTCATGCTCGGCAAGGCCTTCTGCAAACAGGCCGGCTGCACCTTGCTGAAGGATCCGAGTGTCGTGCAGTTCTACGGCGAGCCAGTGCTGCTGATGCACGGCGACAGCCTGTGCACCCGCGACGTTGGCTACATGAAGCTGCGCCGCTACCTGCGCAACCCGATCACCCTGTTCATCCTCCGTCATCTGCCGCTGAGCAGCCGCCACAAACTGGCGCGCAAGCTACGCAGCGAAAGCCGTGCACAGACGCGGATGAAGGCCAATGACATCGTCGATGTCACCCCGGAAGAGATTCCGCGAGTGATGCAGGCATTCGGCGTGAAAACCCTGATTCACGGCCACACCCACCGTCCGGCAATTCACAAGTTGCAGCTTGGTGAGCAGGCGGCGAAGCGGATTGTGCTGGGGGATTGGGATCGTCAGGGTTGGGCGTTGCAGGTCGATGAGAGCGGGTATGCCTTGGCGCCGTTCGATTTCGCCCCGCCACTGGCATTGCCGCACGGCTGAAGAGCTTTACCCCCTCACCCCAGCCCTCTCCCCCAGGGGGGCGAGGGGGAAAGGGAGCTGATCGCATGCAGTTCAAAACCTGAGTTCGACTCGGTATCGCAAGTCGATGTACCTCGAACATGCACCGCGGTCAGTCCCCTCTCCCTCCGGGAGAGGGTTAGGGTGAGGGGCTCTTGATTCTAGTGCCCCGAAGCTGCCGGCCCGGCCTTGGCGGCAAACGGCGGTTTCGCCAGCCATACAATCAGAATCAACCCCATGAACCCCCAGCCCAGCAACGTGAAGTAATCCACGGTGGACAGCATGTACGCCTGGCTCGTGAGGATCTGATCCATCTGCGCATACGCCGACTGACTCGCCCCACCTAACGTATTCAACGTCTCGCGCGTTGCCGGCTCGAAGGTGCTGATGCTTTCGCTCATATACGCATGATGCTGATCGGCCCGGCGAATCCAGATCCAGGTGGTCAGCGACGCCGCGAAGCTGCCGCCCAGTGTCCGCAGGAAAGTCGCCAGGCCTGCGCCGTCAGCGATCTGGCTTGGCGGCAAGTCCGACATGAGAATGCTCAGGGTCGGCATGAAGAACAGCGCCACGCCGATGCCCATGAACAACTGCACCAGCGCAATGTGCTGGAAGTCGACTTCGTTGGTGAACTCGGCACGCATGAAGCAGCTCAGGCCAATCGCCAGAAACGCAATGCCGGCGAGCAGACGCAGGTCGAACTTGTGCGCGTATTTGCCGACAAACGGCGACAGCAGCACCGGCAGAATCCCGATCGGCGCCACCGCCAGACCTGCCCAGGTCGCGGTGTAGCCCATTTGCGTCTGCAACCACTGCGGCAGGATCAGGTTGATGCCGAAGAAGCCGGCGTAACCCAAGACCAGCACGAGCGTGCCGATGCGGAAGTTGCGATAGGCGAACAGGCGCAGGTTGACCACCGGATGGCGGTCGGTCATTTCCCAGATCACGAACACCGCCAAGGCGACCACGGAAATCGCCGCGCCGACAATGATGAAATTCGACTCGAACCAGTCCAGGTCATTGCCCTTGTCGAGGATCACCTGCAACGCGCCAACACCGATGATCAGCGTGATCAGGCCGACGTAATCCATTGGCTGGCGACTGGTCACCACCGGCCGTTTCGCCAGTTGCGAACGCACCACCATCACCGCAAAGATGCCGATCGGCACGTTGATAAAGAAGATCCACGGCCAGCTGTAACTGTCGGTGATCCAGCCGCCGAGAATCGGCCCTGCAATCGGCGCGACCACCGTGACCATCGCCAGCAGCGCCAGGGCCATCCCGCGTTTCGCCGGCGGATACACCGCGATCAACAGAGTCTGTGTCATCGGGTACAGCGGCCCGGCGACCAAGCCTTGCAGCACGCGAAAGCCGATCAGCTCAGGCATCGAAGTCGAGATACCGCAGAGAAACGACGCCAGCACGAACAGCATCGTCGCCCACAGAAACAGCTTCACCTCACCGAAGCGGCGGCTGAGCCAACCGGTCAGCGGCAGCGCAATCGCGTTGCTCACGGCGAACGAAGTAATAACCCAGGTGCCCTGCTCCGAACTCACCCCGAGGTTGCCGGAAATCGTCGGCAACGCCACGTTGGCGATGGTCGTGTCGAGCACTTGCATGAACGTCGCCAGCGACAGGCCGATGGTGCTGAGCAACAGGCTGGGCGGCGTGAAAGAAGCGTTATTGCTCATTGTGAATCCTATGAAACCTGATGGTCGCTGCGGCCTGATGAACACAGCCGGCCCTGTGGTAGCAGGCCCTTGTGGCTAGGGGATTATCTGTGGCGAGGGGATTTATCCCCGCTGGGTCGCGAAGCGGCCCCTCTTTTGGCTCAGGAAAAACGGGCCTGCTGCGCAGTCCAGCGGGGATAAATCCCCTCGCCACAGATAAATCCCCTCGCCACAGATAACCCCTCACCACAGAGCCTGCTTCTGATCCTGTGTGCTCTCAGCGCTGTGCGGTCTTGCCTGCTGCTGCGCTGTTGTCGTGAATCAACTGGGCAATCATCGCGTCCGCTTCGGCCAGTTGGCGCTCGTAGACGTTGGTGCTGAACGAGGCCTTTTGCGGCGGTTGCTGGGCCAGCACCGGGCCGCTCTGGTCGTGCAGATTGACCTCGACATTGGTCGACAGACCGACACGCAGCGGGTGCTTGGCCAGCTGTTCGGCATTGATGTGGATACGCACCGGCACGCGCTGGACGATCTTGATCCAGTTACCGGTGGCGTTCTGTGCCGGCAGCAAGGCAAATGCGCTGCCGGTACCGGCGCCGAGGCTGTCGACGGTGCCGCTGTATTTCACATCGCTGCCATAAATATCTGCCTCGATATCCACTGGCTGACCGATGCGCATGTCACGCAACTGGGTTTCCTTGAAGTTGGCATCAATCCACAGCTGATCCAGCGGAATCACCGCCATCAACGCGGTGCCCGGTTGTACGCGCTGGCCGAGCTGCACGGTGCGCTTGGCGACGTAACCGGTGACCGGCGCGATCAAGGTGCTGCGCGCATTGGTCAGGTAGGCCTGACGCAGATCGGCAGCCGCCGACATTACGTCCGGATGCGACGAGACCACGGTGTCGTCGACCAGTGCGCTGGTGGTTTTCAGTTGCTGTTTGGCGTTGGCCAGAGCGTTCTGCGCCGAGGTCAGGTCGTCGCGGGCGTGGGACAGCTCTTCCTGGGAAATCGCCCCGCCCTGGGCGAGATTTTTCCGCCGGTTGTAGTTGTCCTGGGCCTTCTGCACTTCGGCCTGCTGCGCATTGACCTGAGCTTTCATGCCGTCGACGTTGCTATACAGGCCGCGCACCTGACGCACGGTGCGCGCCAGTTTCGCCTTGGCACTTTGCAGGCCGACTTCGGCATCGTTGGGGTCGAAGTTGACCAGCACCTGGCCTTCCTGGACCAGATCACCGTCGTCGGCGCCGATGCTGACCACGGTGCCGGTGACCAGCGGCGTGATCTCCACGACGTTGCCGTTGACGTAGGCATCGTCGGTGCTTTCGTTAAAGCGCCCGATGAATTCGTGATAGGCCCAGACGCCGGCAATGGCGAGCAGGACGACCACGGCGAGGGCCAGCAGCATCACCTTGCGTTTGCGCGGGTTGCCGGTGTCCGGGGTGTTGTCTTGAGCTTGGGTGTTTTCGGCAGTGGCCATGACAAATACCTTGAATTAATGGTGCGACGAGGCGGGGCTGGCGTTGGCTGCGTTCAGGTTTTCACTTTGAAAGCCGCCGCCCAGCGCTTGCATCAGTTGAATCGACAGGTCGATCTGCTCGGCATTGAGGGTCGCCAGCTGACGCTGGGCCTGGAGCAATTGCTGCTCGATGCTGAGCACGTCCAGGTAGTTGCCGATGCCGGAACCGTAGCGCTGGACGACGGTGTTGTAAGAATCCTGAGCGATGTCGGTGGCGTGCTGTTGCGCGCCGATCTGCCGGCCGATATCGCGCAGCTGATTGATCGTATCGCCGACATCGCCGAGGGCTTTCACCAGGCTTTTGTTGTACTGCGCCACCGCCAGATCGTAATCAGCGTCGCGCGCATCGAGGTTGGCGCGCAGGCGTCCGCCATCGAAAATCGGCAGCGACACGGTCGGCGCGATGTTGAAGAAGCGGCTGGCCGAACCGAACATCGCATCACCCAGCAACGACTCGGCGCCGGCCGAGGCCGACAGATTGAGGTTGGGATAGAAACGGGTTTTCGCCGCATCGATGTCTTTGCTCGCCGCTTCGACACGCCAGCGTGCCGCGACCAGATCCGGGCGGCGTCCGAGCAGTTCCGCCGGCAACACCGACGGCACCGCCACGGCGCTGGCTTGGAGAACTTTCGGTCGAGCGATTTCGTTGCCACGATCCGGGCCTTTGCCGAGCAATACGGCCAAGGCGATTTTCGCGCTGTTCAAGCGTTTTTCCGCGTCGATCAGGCTGGCCTGAGAACTGGCTTCCAGACTCTGGGTTTGCTGGAACTGGTACTGGCTGTCGATCCCCGAACTCAAGCGGCGCTGACTGAGGTCGAGCATTTGCCGGGTGCGCTTGAGGTCTTCGCTGGCAAGGTCGTAAACGATGTGCGCCTGACCGAGATCGCTATAGGCACGGGCGACGTCAGCGGCAAGTGTCAGCTGCGCGGCCTGACGGTCGACTTCGGCAGCGCGGGCCTCGCCGAGTGCGGCTTCCCAGGCATCGCGCTGACCGCCCCACAAATCGAAGTTGTAATTGAAACCAGCGCTGACATTGCGCACCGTCGCATAGGCGCCGCCCTGCCCCAGCGGATCCTGATCACGAGCCAGCCGCGAACGGCTGATGCCGGCGCTGGCGTCGAGGGTCGGATAACGCTCGGCATCGGCGGCATAGGCGGCGGCACTGGCCTGATGAGCGCGGGCTGCGGCGATCTGCATGTCCGGGCTGTCGTGCAGGGCTTCGCGGATCAGGCCGTCGAGCTGCGGATCGCCGAGGCTGCGCCACCAATCGCTTTTAGGCCACGCCGCTGGCGACAGGGTGACGCCGTCCAGAGACTGCGCTGTCTTCAGGCTCTTCGCGTCGAGGCGCTGGCCTTCAGTGTCGAGGCCGCTGTAGTTGGCGCAACCGGCGAGGATCATCGCCGACAGCAACAACGTCAGACTGCTGCGCAAAGTGTTAGCGCTCATTGTGATCACCTAGACGCTGGATGGTGATCGGGTCACCGGCGGCCAGCAGGATTTTCTTGAGGATGTATTCGAGGGTTTTCAGCTCGTCGCGGGAGATCGCGCCGGCCAGTTCATTCATCGCATCGGCACCGATGTGCGGCAGACGATCAGCCAGTTGCTGGCCCTGCTCGGTCAGTTTCAACTGCACCTGACGCCGGTCGCCTTCGCTGCGCTGACGAAGCAGAAAAGCCTTCTGCTCGAGACGATCGAGCATGCGCGTCATCGACCCGCTGTCCAGCGACAGATGCCGGCACAGCTCGGCCGGCGTGTCGACGCCGAACTGGGCCATGATGATCAACACCTTGAACTGCGCGGCCGTGATGCCGTGGGGTTCCATGTGGGTATCGATGATCCGGTCCTTGAGCAACGCGGCACGGCCGAGCAACAGGCCAAGGTGGCAATGTTTGAATTCTTCCGGGGTGAAATGCTTCATTGGTCGACCTGATAACTGCCTAGGCAGTGAATGTATGTCGAGATGTTACTGCTTAGGCAGCGAATGTCAACGCAATAGTTAGGGGGCTTGGTAATTAATCACTGACCGGCCACGCGGGATCGTTACCACGCTCCGCGCGGGAATGCAGCCGGGGACGCTCTGCGTCCATTTTTGAGAGCGGGGACGCAGAGCGTCCCTTGAGGCATTCCCACGCAGAGCGTGGGAACGATCATTGAAGGGAGCGAGAGCTAGAAATCCCGCTTGTAGAAAATATCCAGCGAACTCGCCACGCCGCTCGCCGCTTCGACGTAGACCTTCTTGCTCAACTTGTAGCGCAGGGCAATGGTGCTGGCCGGTTCGAATACACCCACTCCATAGCGCAGGCTGAGTTTTTCCGAGATGTTGCCGCTGGCGACGACGCTGGTGTCGTTGCCGCTGCCTTGGGTGTCGAGTTGGAAGTCCTGAATACCCAGATCCTTGGCCAGACCACTGGTGACCCCAGCGCTGCCCATCAGGCCCAGGCCCAGCGCGGCTTGCGCGAGCATGTTGTTATCTTCGCCGCTGGTGCTCAGCGGACGGCCCAGCACCAGGTACGACAGCGCCTGTTCCTGACTCATCGCCGGCTCGGAAAAGATTTGCGTGGTCGGCTGTTCGGCGCTGCCGCTCAGGCGAATACCGGCGATGATGTCGTCGGTCTGGCGGATCGCTTCGATGTCCAGATACGGCTGGTCGATGGGGCCGGCGAACAACAGACGCGCGCGACGCACCGTCAGGCGCTGGCCGTAGGCGCGATAGCGGCCGTCGTTGAGCCACAGTTCGCCACGGGTGTCCATGTTGTCGCCGATGTGCACCTGACCTTGCAGATTCGCGGTCAGGCCGAAACCGGCAAAGCTCAGCTTGTCCTGGCCGACGATTACGTCGATGTCCATTTTCATCGCGATCGGTGGTTTGCCCTCCTCGGTCTGCGCACCGACGATGATCGTGTCGTCGGAGACTTTTACCGTCGATGGCGGCAATTCACGCACGGTGATTTCGCCTTTCGGCACCAGCACCTTGCCGGCAACTTTCAGCTCATCGCCGGCCATGGAAATCTTCAGGTCCGGGGCCATTTCCAGTTTGGCGTAGGGTTCGACGCTGACTGGCAATTGCGTGCCCTTGAGCGCCAGATCGACCACCAGCGCCTGCCCCCAGGCGACGTTGCCGTTGAGGCTGCCCTTGCCAGTCTTGCCGCTGTTCCAGCCACCGTCCAGGCGCATCGATTCGCCGGCGATCGCCGCAGTCAGTTGCAGATTCTGCAGCTCCATCGGCAGTTCGGCGCCGGACACTTCGCCATCGCTGAGCTGCACAGTGCCATTGACCAGCGGTGCGAGCAGGCCACCGGAAATAGTGCCGCTGCCGTTGAGCCGGCCGGTGAGTTTTTCCACCATCGGCACGAACGGCCGCGCCACCGATAGATCGAGGCCGGAAAGGCGGAACGAGCCGCTCAGCGGTTTGTTTTTCGGCAGCGGATTGAGCTGCGCCTGGACCAGCAATTCGCCGAGTTTGCCGCCGACAAAATTGAGCTCGGTGTCGACGCGCTTGGGCGTGAGCTTGCTGTTGAGTTTGAGGGTCTGGTAGGGGAAATCCAGCCAGCGATCCTTGTCGCGCACGCGCAGGGTGCCGCCGCCGGCATCGACACTGACCACGCCGTTCGGGCCGCTCGCCGGCAGGTCCAGTTGCAGATCGGCGTTGAGTCGGCCCTGCCAGGCGAAATCCTTGGGCAACCATTGCGCAAGGCTTTCGATCGGGAATTGCTTGAGGTGATAACGCAGCTTCGGCTCGGGTATCAGGCGCTGGTCTTCGCCACACAGGCTGGCGTTGCCGGACAGCCAGCAATGCGCGCCGAAATTGATCTGGCCGTCCGCCAGGCGTTCCAGTCTGGCCGGGCTTTGCAGCTTCCAGTCCTGGCCACCGGCCTGAATGTCGCCACTGGCCAAGCGTCCGCGCCAGTTGCCCTTGTCGAGATTGCCGTCCAGACCCAGCGCCAGTTTCAGCTTCGGTCCGATCAGGTCGAGGTTGAGTTTCTGGCTTTTGATATCGCCCTGAGCACTGGCGGTCAGGGTGCCCAACGAGGTATCGCCAGTCTGAATGCCGCTGCCTTTGAGATTGATCTTCGCCCGCTGCGCGCTGTCGAGCGTGGCATCGAGGTTGAGGCTTTGCAGGCGATTGTCCTGGAAGGCCAGTTGCGAACCTTGCAGATCAAGCTTGCCCTGCGGCGCCTTCAGCGTACCGGCGACGTTGACCTGACCGTTGACCTGCCCGCGCAATTGCGGCCAGAGCTGGGCCAGACGCGGCAGCTTGATGTCGATCTGCCCGCCGAGTTTGTCCTGCAGGCTGCCCTTGCCGTTGATGCTGTTGTCGCCGAGGCGGATCTGCAGGGCGTTGAGGTTCCACCGCTCGCCCGCGCCGTCAGCCTTGGCCTGCAGAATCGCCGGCTGACCGCGCAATTTGCCTTTGAGATCGAGGTCGGCGCTGAGGCTGAGCTGAGCATTCTTCATCTCGCCCTTACTCTTCAAGGGCCCGGCCAGAGTACCCGGCAGTTCGGCGACCCAGTACGCCGGGTTGAGCGCCGACAGATCCAGCGCGGTATCCCAAGCGATGCCGTCAGCGAAGCGCACATTGACGTGCCCTTCGGCCTTGCCCTGCCCGGCCTGCATGACCAGTTGCGGCAAGGCGATCTGTTCGAGGCTGCCGCTGAAAGGACTACTCAACGTGAACGCGCCGGCCGGGCCATCCAGCGACGCGTCGAAATTACCGAGATACTGGCCGTCGGTGTAGGACACTTCGCCGGTGAAGGTACGCAACGCGACTTGCGGCTCGTCGATTTCCGGATAGAGCCGATGCCACGGGAAGTCTTGCCAGTTGATATTGGCCTGGGCGCTGAGGCCCTTGCTCCAGTCGACGTTGCCGGTGAGTTTGAGGCTTTGCGTGTCGTTGGCGTTGAGGTCGAGGCCGGCGATCTGCGCGCCATTGGCGTCAACCTTGCCCTTGAGCAGCAGCGCCACTGGCGATTTTTCGGCGGGCAGCGTGGCGTTGCCGAGCAGTTGGTAACCGTTTTTCAGGTCGCCTTCGCCGGTGAGCACAAGCTGATTGAATTGCACGGTGTCCGGTAGATCGGCGCTCGGCTTGAACGCGTCGCTGGTGATGCGCACCTTGGCCGGCAGGTTTTCCGCCAGCGCTTGCAGTTCTCCGTTCAACTGGCCGTCGAGGTAGCCACGGCTGTCGGCGTGCAGGTTGAGGGTTTTCAGCAGATCACCTTCAACTTTCAGCGCCAGCGTCCACGGCTCGCTGCCGGGAGACGGCAAAGTCAAATCGCCCTGAATCGTCAGCGGCCAGTTACCGCTCGGTTGCAGCAGGCCGGACAGGTTCAGGCTGAGCTCGTCGCGCTGCAATTTCACGCTGTCGATCTGCAAGCCTTGAGCGGTCCAGTGCGCCGCCAGTTGCAAGCCCTTGAGTTGTTCGCTGCCGTTGAACAACAGGCTGCCCACCTCGACGTCGCCCAATTCGATGGCCAACGGCAATTGCAGGTCCGGCAGTGTGATCGGGCCGCTCTCGGTGGTTTCTTCGCTCGGCGGGAATTGCAGGATCACCTGATCGGCCTTGAGCTGATCGATACACAAGGTCATGCGCGTCAGGCACAGTGGCGACCAGGCGAAGATCGCCTTGTTCAGCTCGACACGGCTGGTGTCCTGCTGCCACACCAGGTGATCGGCGCTCCACTGCCCAGCGAGGCGACCGTGGAAATTCTCCACGCTCAGACCCGGCACCAGGCCCAGCGCCCAACGACTGCCGGCCTGCGTGCCAAGCAGTGCGGCCAGGCTCAAGACAATCAACACGACCAGCGCCAACAGCGTCAGCGCCGTAATTTTCAAACCACGCTTCACAGCTCAGGCCCCATGGAAAAGTGCAGCCGGATGCCGCCGTCGTCGTCCAGCGCGTGGGCCAGGTCAAGGCGGATCGGCCCGACCGGCGAGACCCAGCGCACACCCACACCGACCCCGGTCTTGAGGTCGGGCAGTTCGAGTTTGTTGAAAGAGTTGCCTTGGTCGACGAAGGTCGCGACCCGCCATTTTTCGGCGATCGAATATTGATACTCGACGCTGCCGGCCACCATGTAGCGACCGCCAATCCGTTTGCCATCGGAATTTTTCGGCGACAGGCTCTGATAGTCGTAACCGCGCACGCTCTGATCGCCACCGGCAAAAAAGCGCAGCGATGGCGGAATCGAGTTGTAGCCGTTGGTGGCGCTGCCGCCGACCTGCACGCGGCCGAGCAAGCGGTGCCTGTCGAACACCGTGGTCAGGCCTTTGACCAGCGCGGTGCCATATAAAAGGTTGTTGTCCGAACCGAGGCCTTCCTTGGCCACTTTGCTTTCGAAGCTCAGGCGATAGCCGTTGCGCGGGTCGATGCGGTTGTCGCTTTTGAGGTACGAATAACTGATGCCGGGCATCAGCAACGTGCTCAGGCCGGAGTCGTCGCCGAGTTCGTATTCTTCACGTTGCCATTTCAACGAGATCACCCGCTGCCAGCCGCTGGGCAACTTGCTGTGCCATTCCGGGCCGAAGGTCAGCAGCTTGCTGAGGGTGTCGGAGCCTTCGATGTCTTCGAACTGATAGCCACCGGCCCAGCGCAGTTTGTCGGTCAGTGGCGGGTCGAGCGGGATGTCGTAGAACAGCCCGACGTTCTGCCGGGGCGCCGAGAGCTCGGCCTCCCAGCCATAGCTGTCGCCCTGCGGGTTGACCCAGTGACGCGTCCAGTTGGCCTTGATCCGTGGGCCGACGTCGGTCGAATAACCGAGTCCCAGACCCATGGTGCGCGGCTTGCGCGTGTCGAGTTTGACGGCGACCGGAATCACATCGTTCTGCGCTGCCGTCGGTGCTGCATCGACGCGCACGCCTTCGAAATAGCCGCTCGATTGCAGGTCGCGGTTGAGTTCGGCGATCAGTTCCGAATCGTAGGGTTCGCCTGCCTTGAACGGCACCATGCGTTGCAGCAGGTCTTCGTCGAACGGCGTGTCGCCCTCGAAGCTGACTTTGCCCAGCGCATAACGCGGGCCGCTGTCGTAGATCAATTCGATGTCGGCCACGCCCGCGCGCGGATCGACCATGAGTTTCTGGCTGGTGAAATGACCGCTGAAGTAACCGAAGCGCGAGGCCTGGTTCTGGATCACCCGTTTGGCGTCTTCGTAACGGCCATGGTTGAGCACGGCGCCGGACTTGAGCAGGTCGCTTTTCGGTACGCGAAAGGATTTCAGCGAGGCCGCCGGGCCGTCGACGCGCACGGTGACGTTGCGCAGGCGAATCGGCTCGCCGGGATCGATGTTCAGCACCAGACGCGGTTTTTCCCCGCCCTTGACGTCACTGTCGATCTGCGGCTGGTAGTAGCCCAGCGCCTGCGCCGCTTTGCGCGCCTGCTCTTCGGCACCGCGACTGAAACGCAGCAAGGCTTCTTCGTCGCGATCGCCGAGGCTGCCGATATAGCCTTCTATATTGGCCTTGAGTTCATCGTTGGACGGCTTGATCCGTACATCCAATTCACTTTGCGCCAGCGCCGCGCAGCTGGATAACAGCATCAGCACGCCGCTGGTAAATCTTCGTGGAAACTTCATAGGCGCGGATGCTATCACGGGCTCGGGAGCCTGATAGAACAGGTAATTTGTGAAGAAGTTCGATCGTTATCCCGTTGCTGTTTGTAACACCTGCGGATTGGCGTGGAAAAATACGTGTTCGCGCACCGGCCCGACGGCAACCTCGCCGATCTCCTGATAACCCTGCCTTTTATAGAATTCCAGGTAGCGCGGGTTGCCGGTGTCGAGCACCACCCCTTGCGAGGTTTCATCGACCGCGCACCAGTTGTGCACGGCGGTGAGCAATTGTTCGCCGAAGTGCTTGCCCTGAAACTGCGGGTGAACGCCGAGCAGCGGCAGCATGTGCACCGAGTCACCCGGCACGCATGCGCCGACGGCGTCGTGGTATTCCAGATAACGCCGGGTGCAGCGAAAACCGGTGCTGAGCACCATGCGCAAGCGCCACGCCCAGCTCTCGGTAACGCCCAGGCGCCGTTGCGGTGGTGCGATCAGGGCAATCCCGATCAAGCGATCGTTGACCAACAGGCCGATCGCCGGCAGGTCTTGGAGAAAATGCTGTTTGACCAGCTCGCGCACCGTCGCGCGCACGCGTTGTTCATAGCCGGGACGTTCGGCTTCGAACAGGTAGCCGAAGGTCGGCTCGTGGCGATAGGCCTGATACAGCAACGAGCGGGCTTCGCGTGAATAGCCGCGGTCGAGCATGTGGATGTCGGCAACGGCGGACTGGGTTTCAGGCATTGCAGTGATTCTCCCCGGAGGCGCGCTCGGAGACTGGCGCGCTTGTTGGTACGAACCTTGGGCGGGTGATGTGGTTCCCCTCACAGGTATAGACCAAGTCGGGATCTTCATCGATCTTGCCGTCCTCTTCGCGAGCAGGCTCGCTCCCACAGAGGCGCTGCATAGGGCATCACAAATCCCACAGGCCAAAATGATTTGTCCCACACTGGCCCATCTCCCCCATGTCAGCTAGCATCGCCCTTTTGCCAGGACTGCCGACCATGAAGATTGTTTCCTTCAACATCAACGGACTGCGTGCCCGTCCGCATCAGCTGGCAGCGCTGATCGAAAAACATCAGCCCGACGTGATCGGCCTGCAGGAAACCAAGGTCCACGACGACCAGTTCCCCCACGAAGACATCCGCGCCCTCGGCTACCACGTGCACTTCCATGGCCAGAAGGGCCATTACGGTGTCGCCCTCCTTTCGCGCAACGAACCGATCGCCATCCATAAAGGCTTTGCCACTGACGAAGAAGACGCGCAGCGGCGCTTTATCTGGGGCACTTTCGCCGATGCCAATGGCGTGCCGGTGACGATCATGAACGGCTATTTCCCACAAGGTGAAAGCCGCGACCACCCAACCAAATTCCCCGCCAAGGAGCGTTTCTACAGCGATCTGCAAGCGCTGCTGGAAAGCCAGTTCCACAACGAACAGCCACTGGTGGTGATGGGTGATGTGAACATTTCCCCGGAAGACTGCGACATCGGCATCGGCCCGGACAACATGAAGCGCTGGCTGAAAACCGGCAAATGCAGCTTCCTGCCGGAAGAACGCGAGTGGATGGCGCGCCTGAAAAACTGGGGCCTGACCGACAGCTATCGCCACCTCAACCCCGACGTGACCGACATGTTCAGCTGGTTCGATTATCGCAGCCGTGGTTTCGAAGATGAACCGAAGCGTGGCCTGCGCATCGATGTGATTCTGGCGTCCCATGGCCTGCTGCCACGGGTCAAGGATGCCGGCGTGGACTACGAACTGCGCGGCATGGAAAAACCATCGGACCATGCGCCGATCTGGCTTGAGCTGGCCTGATTCGCGAGTTGCCTGAGATCCCTGTGGGAGCGAGCTTGCTCGCGAAGGCGGAGTGTCAGTAACCAGATATGTTGCTGATACGCCGCCTTCGCGAGCAAGCTCGCTCCCACAATTGATATTTACACCCTTCAACCCCTGTCATATTTCGGTCACGCGCCTGACTTAATCTCCCCGGCAATCCCCTTGGCTTGATTCGGTGCCGGCATGACCCTGCGTGTTCTCTGCGTTTTCCTGTTGAGTGGCTGGCTGTCGGTGTCCGCCGCCGCCCTGCCGATCCCCGAAAACGGCCCGGCATTGCGCATTCAGGGTTCCAACACCATCGGTGCCGACCTTGGTCCGGCGCTGGTCGAAGGCCTGTTGCAGGAACAAGGCCTGCTGAAAATCCACCGCGAAACCCCGGACACCGCCAACGAACAACGCATCGTCGGCCAGACCGCACAAGGGCAACGCGTGGTCATCGAAGTCGCCGCCCACGGTTCCAGCACTGGCTTCACTGCATTGAAAAACGCCAGCGCCGATCTGGCCGCCTCTTCCCGTGAGATCAAGGACAGCGAACTGCTTGCCCTGCAAGCCCTCGGCGATCTGAAAAGCCCGGCGGCCGAGCAAGTCATTGCCATCGACGGCCTGGCGATCATCCTCAACCCGGCCAACCCGCTTGAGCAGTTGAACACCGAGCAACTGGCGCGGATTTTTGCCGGCGAAGTGAAAACCTGGGAAGAACTCGGTGGCCGTGGCGGCGCCATTCATTTATACGCGCGGGATGATCAATCGGGGACGTACGACACGTTCAAGGAACTGGTCCTGAGCAGGCGTGGGAAAAGTCTCAGCAGCGCGGCGAAGCGTTTCGAATCCAGCGAGCAATTGTCCGATGCGGTCAGCGCCGACCCGCAAGGTATCGGCTTCATCGGCTTGCCTTACGTGCGTCAGGCCAAAGCCGTGGCGATTGCCGACGGCGCCTCGCAAGCGATGCTGCCGCTGAACAGTCTGATCGCCACCGAAGATTATCCGCTGTCGCGGCGCTTGTTCTTTTATCTACCGCCGGACAGCCGCAATCCGTGGGCGCAGGCGTTGGCAACGTTCGCGCAAAGTCCACAGGGTCAGGCGATCGTCGCGACCAGCGGTTTTGTCAGCCAGACCGTACAAGCCATGAGCGTGACGCCGAATGCGCTGATGCCCGAGGGTTATCAATCTCTCAGCCGGCATGCCCAGCGTCTGACAGTGAATTTCCGTTTTGCCGAGGGCAGCGCCAGTCTGGACAACAAGGCGCGGCAGGATCTGGCGCGGGTGCTCGACTATATAAAGCGCAATGGCAAGACCGAACGGGCGGTGACGCTGGTGGGGTTTGGTGATTTGAAAGATGACCCGGCGCGGGCTGATCTGCTGTCGAAACTGCGAGCGATGGCGGTGCGCCGCGAGCTGGTCAGGAACGGTGTGGTCATGCGCGAAGTCCGCGGCTTTGGTGCGCTGATGCCGGTGGCGACCAACAGTGCGGATGAGGGGCGGATCAAGAACCGGCGGGTTGAGGTTTGGGTGTATTGATCCTGACGCCTGATCGTTCCCACGCTCCGCGTGGGAACGCATCCCGTGACGCTCCGCGTCACAGTGGACGCAGAGCGTCCATGGCGGCATTCCCACGCAGAGCGTGGGAACGATCAGACTGGGGGGAATGCGAATGAGGCGACGCGGTGTTACTGGCCGCTGCGCATCATCTCCTTCGGCACATATTTGCCGATCTCGAACTTGCCGATCGCCGCGCGGTGCACTTCGTCCGGGCCGTCGGCCAGGCGCAGGGTGCGCTGCATCGCATACATATAGGCCAGCGGGAAATCGTTCGACACCCCTGCCCCACCGTGCATCTGGATCGCCCGGTCGATCACCCGCAGGGCCACGTTCGGTGCGACGACTTTGATCTGCGCGATCTCGCTTTTCGCCACTTTGTTGCCGACGGTGTCCATCATGTATGCCGCTTTCAACGTCAGCAGACGCGCCATGTCGATCTCCATCCGCGAGTCGGCGATCTTGTCGATGTTGCCGCCCAGACGGGCCAGCGGTTTGCCGAATGCGGTGCGGCTCACCGAGCGTTTGCACATCAGTTCCAGCGCACGTTCGGCCATGCCGATCGAACGCATGCAGTGGTGAATCCGCCCTGGGCCAAGGCGACCCTGAGCGATTTCAAAGCCGCGTCCTTCACCGAGCAGGACGTTTTCGTACGGCACCCTAACGTTATCGAACAGCACTTCGGCGTGACCGTGCGGTGCATCGTCGTAACCGAACACCGGCAGCGGCCGGACGATCTTCACCCCGGGGGTATCGACCGGCACGAGGATCATCGAGTGCTGGGCGTGACGCGGCGCGTCGGGGTTGCTAAGGCCCATGAAGATCAGAATCTTGCAGCGCGGATCGCAGGCGCCGGAAGTCCACCACTTCTTACCGTTGATCACCCACTGATCGCCGTCACGCACAGCTCGGGCGGCCATGTTGGTTGCGTCGGAAGACGCCACGTCAGGTTCGGTCATGGCGAACGCCGAACGGATCTCGCCGCGCAGCAGCGGCTCGAGCCAGCGCTGTTTCTGTTCTTCGTTGGCGTAGCGCACCAATACTTCCATGTTGCCGGTGTCCGGCGCCGAGCAGTTGAACGGCTCCGGCCCGAGCAGGGAACGGCCCATGATTTCCGCCAACGGCGCATATTCGAGGTTGCTCAGGCCGGCGCCCAGCTCGGATTCAGGCAGAAACAAATTCCACAGCCCTTCAGCCTTGGCCTTGGCCTTGAGCTCTTCCATGATCGCAGTCGGCTGCCAGCGATCACCCTCGGCGACCTGGCGTTCGAACACCGCTTCGGCCGGGTAAACGTAAGTGTCCATGAACGCGGTCACGCGCTCACGCAGTTCTTGCACCTTGGGCGAATAAGCGAAATCCATGGGTAGTTACCTTCTCGGGCAGAGGTTGTTCAAGTCATGCAATCGATGCTAGAACAGCGCTGATCATTTACCTAGCCTATTCTCGGCGTGTATAAACATTCATCACCAATATATGATCCGCTGATCGTCAGCCCCAAAACACTTGCACTTAATAACAAGAGAAGCCGCGTTATGAATCTGAGCAAGGTCGACCTGAACCTTTTCATCGTCTTCGACGCGATCTACACCGAAGCCAACCTGACCCGCGCCGGGCAGATTGTCGGGATCACCCAGCCGGCGGTGTCCAACGCGCTGGCGCGGTTGCGCGAAACCTTCAACGACCCGCTCTTCGTGCGTACCGCTCAGGGCATGGTGCCCACGCCGATGGCGCAGAACATCATCGGCCCGGTGCGCAACGCCCTGTCGCTGCTGCGCGTATCGGTGCAGGAAAGTCGCATCTTCAACCCGGCGCAGGCGGTCAAGACCTACCGCATCAGCATGACCGACCTGACGGAAGCAATCATTCTGCCGCCACTGTTCCAGCGCCTGCGCCGCCTGGCGCCAACGGTGATCATCGAAAGCTTTCTGTCCAAGCGCCGGGAAACCACCAAGGAACTCGCGGCCGGGCGTCTGGATTTCGCCGTGGATGCTCCGCTCAATACCGACCCGCAGGTGCGCCACGTCAAGCTGATGGACGACCGTTACGTCTGCGCCATGCGCAAGGGCCATCCAATGGCGGGCAAGGAAAAACTCAGCCTCGATGACTACCTGTCGCTGACTCACATCCATATTTCCAGCCGCCGCAGCGGTCTGGGTTATGTCGATCTGGCGCTGGGCAAAATGGGCATCCAGCGCAAGATCGCCCTGCGCTCGCAGCACTATCTGATGGCTTCGCAAGTGATGCAGCAGACCGACATGGTCATGACCGTGCCGGAACGCTTCGCCCGCCGCCATGATTTGCAGTCGTTCAATTTGCCGGTGAATGATGTGCCGTCGGTGGAAACGCATTTGTACTGGCACGAAAGCACCGACCAGGACCCGGCCAACCGCTGGATGCGCGAGCAGATGATCGAGTTGTGCCAGCAGGTGACGGCGCAGGAGAAGAAGCTGGAGAAGGTTTAAGACACGACACCGTGTCACCGTTCTTCGCGAGCAAGCTCGCTCCCACAGGGTTTTCTGTCGAACACAAATCCTGTGTTCACACACATCCACTGTGGGAGCGAGCTTGCTCGCGAAGGGGCCTGTACAGACACCCCAAAACCATCCCGCTTGACGTAAACGTAAACCACCGATTAGCTTAGCGCCATGCCCCTTTTCCGAGCGCTTTCATGAGCAGTCAGACCTACAGCATTTCCGACCTCGCCCGCGAGCTGGACATCACCACCCGGGCGATCCGCTTTTATGAAGAGCAAGGCCTGCTCAGCCCCGAGCGTCGTGGCCAGGAACGTATCTATTCGCCGCGCGACAAGGTCACCCTGAAGCTGATCCTGCGCGGCAAGCGCATCGGTTTTTCCCTGGCCGAATGCCGCGAGTTGATCGAGCTCTACGACCCGTCCAGCGGTAACACCAAACAGCTCAACAGCATGCTGGCGAAAATCAGCGAACGCCGCGAACAGCTCGAACAGCAGTTGCTCGATATCGAACAGATGAAGCTTGAGCTGGACACAGCCGAAGAGCGCTGCGTGCAGGCGCTGGAGCAGACGCTCAAGAGCCAGCAGGCGGTCTAAAGATTCACCACTTCCCCTGTGGGAGCGAGCTTGCTCGCGAATACGGTCTGACATTCAGAATATCTGTCACTGACCCTACGCTTTCGCGAGCAGGCTCGCTCCCACAGGGTTCTTCGTGAACTCAAAAAACAGGCAGGTCCCACCCATGTCCCTCCCCTCCCAAGTACGCCTGATCGAAGTCGGCCCGCGCGATGGCCTGCAGAACGAAGCCCAACCGATCAGCGTCGCCGACAAAGTGCAACTGGTCGACGCCCTGAGCGCCGCAGGGCTCGGCTATATCGAAGTCGGCAGTTTCGTTTCGCCCAAGTGGGTGCCGCAAATGGCCGGATCCGCCGAAGTGTTCGCGCAGATCCAGCGCAAACCCGGCGTGACCTACGGCGCACTGGCGCCGAACTTGCGCGGCTTTGAAGACGCGCTCGCCGCCGGGGTCAAGGAAGTCGCGGTGTTCGCCGCCGCCTCCGAGGCGTTCTCGCAGCGCAACATCAATTGCTCGATCAGCGAGAGCCTGGCGCGGTTTGCGCCGATCATGGAGGCGGCGAAACAACACGGCGTTACCGTGCGCGGTTACGTTTCCTGTGTCCTGGGCTGCCCGTATGAAGGCACGGTTGCGCCGGAGCAAGTGGCGATGGTCGCGCGCGAGCTGTACGCGATGGGCTGCTACGAAGTGTCGCTGGGCGACACCATCGGCACCGGCACGGCGGGCGCGACCCGACGCCTGTTCGAGGTGGTTTCGGCGCAGGTGCCACGGGACAGACTCGCCGGGCATTTCCACGACACCTACGGCCAGGCCATGGCCAACATCTACGCCAGCCTGCTCGAAGGCATTGCGGTGTTCGACAGCTCTATCGCCGGCCTCGGCGGCTGCCCGTACGCCAAAGGCGCGAGCGGTAACGTTGCCACCGAAGACGTGGTGTACCTGCTCAATGGCCTGGGCATCGAGACCGGGATCGACCTGGAAGCCTTGATTGCTGCGGGCCAGCAGATCAGTGCAGTGCTCGGCCGCCCAAGCGGTTCGCGAGTGGCCAAGGCACGCAGCGCGCAGTGAGGTGTTACCGCTGCGTCAGTGCTGTGGGCAAAAGCGAGTAACACGGAAACAAATTGTCTGGCTTTGCCCGGGGGTGAAAAAGCTTGAAAAAAGTTAAATCACTGATTTATAAGGCTTTTTAAAAGTTGGCACGACACCTGCTATCTCTATGGCATAACAAGAATAAAAAGCCGCAAACCAATAAAAACAAGACGAAACGACTCTGACATAACAAGAACAACACGGCAGAGACGCAGCTAACAGATTTTTTTGGAGAAGGTGTGCTTTTCAGGGTGCTCTCAGGAGTGACCCGCAACCGGGCAGAGAACAATAAAACTACCTTCAGGTAGCTCCCGAATCGGTTGGATCGTTAAACGAGAAAGCAGATCAGCGCTCAAAAAAATACGTTTGCTCTTGACCCCGGATGGGGGTCGCCAAAAAGCTGTACAGGGCCACGGTTGCCAAAAACAACAACAGACCGACCCTCAATAATAAAAAGAGCACGCAACGACAAATTAAAGGGGAGCTTCGGCTCCCCTTTGTGCTTTCTGTGATTCGTCTCTCTATCACTGCATCCCTGTGGGAGCGAGCCTGCTCGCGAAAACGGTGTATCAGACACATTTACGCTGAATGACACACTGCATTCGCGAGCAGGCTCGCTGCCACAGAAGTTTTTTGATTATCGGTCGATTGTTTTCAGCTCCTCGATACTGATCTCGCGCATCCTGAATTTCTGGATCTTGCCCGTCACCGTCATCGGAAACGCGTCGACGAATTTGAAGTAACGCGGTGTCTTGAAATGGGCGATGCGTTCCTTGCACCAGTTTTGCAGCTCCAGCTCCGAGGCGCTGTGGCCGGGGTGGAATTTGATCCAGGCGACGATTTCCTCACCGTAGCGTGAGCAGGGAATACCGATCACCTGCACGTCGGCCACCGCCGGATGGGTGAAGAAGAATTCCTCCAGCTCACGGGGATAAACATTCTCGCCGCCACGAATGATCATGTCTTTGTTACGCCCGGCGATGTTGACGTAACCCTCCTCGTTCATGCTCGCCAGGTCGCCGGTGTGCATCCAGCCGGCCTCATCGATGGCTTCGGCGGTGGCCTGCGGGTTGTTCCAGTAACCGAGCATCACGCTGTAACCGCGCGTGCACAATTCGCCAATGGTGCCGCGCGGCACGAGGTTGCCGGCGGTGTCGATGATCTTGCTTTCCAGTTGCGGCTGGGTGCGCCCGACCGTGGTGACGCGCAATTCCAGCTCATCCTCCGGCCCGGTCTGCAACGACACCGGGCTGGTTTCGGTCATGCCGTAGGCGATCTGCACTTCGCTCATATGCATTTCGTTGATCACCCGGCGCATGACCTCGATCGGACAGGTGGCGCCGGCCATGATCCCGGTGCGCAGGCTCGACAGGTCGGAATTCTGCCGCTGCGGCTGATCGAGCATGGCGATGAACATGGTCGGCACACCGTACAGCGCCGTGGCTTTTTCTTCGGCCACCGCTTGCAGGGTCAGGGCCGGATCGAAAGCGTCGTTGGGGTAAATCATCGTGCTGCCATGGGTGACGCAACAGAGGTTGCCCATGACCATGCCGAAGCAGTGATACAGCGGCACCGGAATCACCAGACGATCGGCAGCCGTCAGGCCGAGGCTTTCGCCGACCATGTAGCCGTTGTTGAGAATGTTGTAGTGACTGAGGGTCGCGCCCTTGGGGAAACCGGTAGTGCCGGAGGTGTACTGGATGTTCACCGGTTGATCGAAATGCAGACTGGCGCTGCGTTCGCGCAGCTGTTCGGACGAGACGCTGGTGGCCAGATCGCTGAGCTGCGACCACGGCAGAAAACCGGGCGTCGGATTGGCATCGAGGCTGATCACGCCGCGCAGCTCCGGCAGGCGTTCGCTGCGCAGCTGACCGATGGCGTGCTCGGCCAATTCTGGCGCCAGACTCTGGAGCATTGCGTGGTAATTCGAAGTTTTGAATGCTCCGGCGCAGACCAGCCACTGACAGCCGGATTGCTTGAGCACGTACTCGAGTTCGGAGCTGCGATAGGCGGGATTGATATTGACCAGGATCACGCCGATCTTCGCCGTGGCGAACTGGGCAATGCACCACTGCGCGCAATTCGGCGCCCAGATGCCGAGGCGATCGCCGGTCTGCAAGCCCAGTGCGAGCAAGGCCCTGGCCTGCTCATCCACCGCGTCGGCCAGTTGCCGCCAGGAGTAACGCAACTGCTGATGGCGTACCACCAAAGCCTCACCGTCCGGATGTTGTGCGACAGTCTGATCGAAGCGCTGACCGATGGTCATCGCCAGCAGGGCATGGTCCTGAGAGCCACGGGTGTAGCTGCGCTGCGGGTTTGCACTGGGTTGATCCATGACGACCCCTATTGTCTTTATTAGTGGGTTTTCCCGGTTTTGAATCCCTGTGGGAGCGAGCCTGCGCGCGAATACGCTGCGTCATTCACCCTTTAGGGCGACTGATACAGCGCTTTCGCGAGCAGGCTCGCTCCCACCAGAAACAAACCGATATCTGATCCTGAACTGCCCTTACTCTCGCCCAAGTTGACGCTTACGTAAAGCCGATTGACAGTCGATCTCTGGAAGCTTTACGTTAACGTAAAGCTGAACGCCGATTCGTCGTGCGCTCCACCCGATAAAAAAGCCAAAAGGTGCCTCATGAGCTATCCATCCCTGAATTTCGCCCTCGGTGAAACCATCGACATGCTGCGCGATCAGGTGCAGTCCTTCGTCGCCGATCAGATCGCCCCGCGTGCCGCGCAGATCGATCACGACAACCTGTTCCCCGCCGACATGTGGCGCAAATTCGGTGACATGGGCCTGCTCGGCATCACCGTGCCGGAAGAGTACGGCGGCGCCGGTCTGGGTTACCTCGCGCATGTGGTGGCGATGGAAGAAATCAGCCGTGGCTCGGCGTCGGTGGCGTTGTCCTATGGCGCGCACTCCAACCTCTGCGTCAACCAGATCAACCGCAACGGCAATCACGAACAGAAAAGCAAATACCTGCCGAAGCTGATCAGCGGCGAGCACGTCGGCGCCCTGGCGATGAGCGAGCCCAACGCCGGCTCCGACGTGGTCTCCATGAAACTGCGCGCCGACAAACGTGGCGACCGCTTCGTCCTCAACGGCAGCAAAACCTGGATCACCAACGGCCCCGACGCCAATACCTACGTGATCTACGCCAAGACCGACCTGGAAAAAGGCCCCCACGGCATCACCGCGTTCATCGTCGAACGCGACTGGAAAGGCTTCAGCCGCAGCAACAAGTTCGACAAGCTCGGCATGCGCGGCTCCAATACCTGCGAGCTGTTTTTCGATGACGTCGAAGTGCCGGAGGAGAACATTCTCGGTGTGCTCAACGGTGGCGTGAAAGTGCTGATGAGCGGCCTCGATTACGAACGCGTGGTGCTCTCCGGCGGCCCGACCGGAATCATGCAGTCGTGCATGGACCTGATCGTGCCGTACATCCACGACCGCAAGCAGTTCGGCCAGAGCATCGGCGAATTCCAGCTGATCCAGGGCAAAGTCGCCGACATGTATACCCAGCTCAACGCCAGCCGCGCTTATCTGTACGCGGTGGCCCAGGCCTGCGAGCGCGGCGAAACCACGCGCAAGGACGCGGCCGGGGTGATCCTCTACACCGCCGAACGCGCCACGCAAATGGCCCTCGACGCGATCCAGATTCTCGGCGGCAACGGCTACATCAACGAATTCCCCGCCGGTCGCCTGCTGCGCGACGCCAAGCTCTACGAAATCGGCGCCGGCACCAGCGAGATCCGCCGCATGCTGATCGGCCGCGAACTGTTCAACGAAACCCGCTAAACGGAGCTGACCATGGCAACTCTGCACACTCAGCTCAACCCGCGTTCAGCGGAGTTCGCCGCCAACAGTGCGGCGATGCTCAAACAGGTCGACGCGCTGCACACCCTGCTCGCCCAAGTGGCGCAGGGTGGCGGTGTCAAAGCTCAGGAACGCCACACCTCGCGGGGCAAATTGCTGCCGCGCGAGCGCATCAATCGCTTGCTCGACCCCGGCTCGCCGTTCCTCGAAATCAGCCAACTCGCCGCCCATGCGGTTTACGGCGAAGACGTCCCGGCTGCCGGGGTGATCGCCGGGATCGGCCGCGTCGAAGGCGTTGAATGCATGATCGTCGCCAATGATGCGACGGTGAAAGGCGGCTCGTATTACCCGCTCACCGTGAAAAAACACCTGCGCGCGCAGACCATCGCCCAGCAGAATCGCCTGCCGTGCATCTATCTGGTGGATTCCGGTGGTGCCAACCTGCCGCGTCAGGACGAAGTGTTTCCGGACCGCGAGCACTTCGGGCGGATCTTTTTCAACCAGGCCAACATGAGCGCCATGGGCATCCCGCAGATCGCCGTGGTCATGGGTTCGTGCACCGCTGGCGGCGCGTATGTGCCGGCGATGGCGGACGAGGCGATCATGGTGCGCAACCAGGCGACGATTTTCCTCGCCGGCCCGCCGCTGGTGAAAGCCGCGACCGGTGAAGTGGTCAGCGCCGAAGACCTCGGCGGCGCCGATGTGCATTGCAAGACCTCCGGCGTGGCCGACCATTACGCCGAGAACGATGAACACGCCCTAGCCCTCGCCCGCCGCAGCGTCGCCAACCTCAACTGGCGCAAGCTCGGCGAAGTGCAGCAACGCACGCCGATTGCGCCGCTGTACGCCAGCGACGAGTTGTACGGCGTGGTTCCGGCTGACGCCAAGCAGCCATTCGATGTGCGCGAAGTGATCGCGCGGCTGGTCGACGGTTCGGTGTTCGATGAATTCAAAGCGCTGTTCGGCACCACGCTGGTCTGCGGTTTCGCGCACTTGCACGGCTACCCGATCGCGATTCTGGCGAACAACGGCATCCTCTTCGCCGAAGCCGCGCAGAAAGGCGCGCACTTCATCGAACTGGCCTGCCAGCGCGGCATCCCGCTGCTGTTTCTGCAGAACATCACCGGTTTCATGGTCGGCCAGAAGTACGAAGCCGGCGGCATCGCCAAGCACGGCGCGAAACTGGTGACCGCAGTGGCCTGCGCCAAGGTGCCGAAATTCACCGTGATCATCGGCGGCAGCTTCGGTGCCGGCAACTACGGCATGTGCGGGCGCGCTTACGATCCGCGTTTTTTGTGGATGTGGCCGAACGCGCGGATCGGCGTGATGGGCGCCGAACAGGCCGCCGGCGTGCTGGTGCAGGTCAAGCGCGAGCAGGCCGAACGCAGCGGTCAGGCGTTCAGCGCCGAGCAGGAGACCGAGATCAAGCAGCCGATTCTCGACCAGTACGAAGAACAGGGTCACCCCTACTATTCCAGCGCGCGGCTGTGGGACGACGGCGTCATCGATCCGGCGCAGACCCGCGACGTACTGGCCCTGGCCTTGTCCGCGTCGCTGAACGCGCCAATCGAACCGAGCCGCTTCGGCGTGTTCCGGATGTGATGGGGAGAATCTGATGAACGACTTCAATACCCTCGAACTGCAAAACGACCCACGCGGTTTCGCGACGCTGTGGCTCAACCGCGCCGAGAAAAACAACGCCTTCAACGCCGAGATGATCCGCGAACTGATCCTCGCTCTCGACAAGGTCGCCAGCGATTCGAGCCTGCGCTTCCTGCTGCTGCGCGGGCGTGGCAAGCATTTCAGTGCCGGTGCCGACTTGGCGTGGATGCAGCAATCAGCGGAACTCGATTACCACACCAATCTTGACGATGCCCGCGAACTGGCCGAGCTGATGTACAACCTCGCCAAACTGAAAATCCCCACGCTGGCCGTGGTGCAAGGCGCGGCGTTCGGTGGCGCGCTGGGCTTGATCAGTTGCTGTGACATGGCGATCGGCGCCGATGACGCGCAGTTCTGCCTGTCGGAAGTGCGCATCGGTCTGGCGCCAGCGGTAATCAGCCCGTTCGTCGTGCAAGCGATCGGTGAGCGTGCGGCACGGCGCTATGCGCTGACGGCCGAGCGCTTCAGCGGGCAGCGGGCGCGGGAGATCGGCTTGCTCGCCGAAAGCTATCCTGCGGCGGAACTGGAGCAACAGGTCGAACAGTGGATCGACAACCTGTTGCTCAACAGCCCCGCGGCCATGCGCGCCAGCAAGGACTTGCTGCGCGAAGTCGGCAACGGCGCGCTGACCCCGGCCCTGCGGCGCTACACCGAAAATGCCATCGCGCGGATTCGCGTCAGCGCCGAAGGCCAGGAAGGCTTGCGCGCCTTCCTGCAAAAACGCCCACCGAACTGGCAAGCCGCATCCACCAAGGAGTCGCGTTGATGAGCGCACCTGTGATTACCACTCTGCTGGTGGCCAACCGCGGCGAAATCGCCTGCCGCGTGATGCGCACCGCCAAGGCCTTGGGCCTGACCACTGTCGCCGTGCACAGCGCCACCGACCGCGATGCGCGGCACAGCCGTGAAGCCGATATCCGTGTGGATCTGGGCGGCAGCAAGGCTGCCGAGAGTTATCTGCAAATCGATAAATTGATCGCCGCCGCCAAGGCCAGCGGTGCCCAGGCGATTCATCCCGGCTATGGCTTTCTCTCGGAAAACGCTGGATTCGCCCGCGCCATCGAAGCCGCCGGGCTGATCTTCCTCGGCCCGCCCGCCTCGGCCATCAATGCGATGGGCAGCAAATCCGCCGCCAAGGCGCTGATGGAAAAGGCCGGCGTGCCACTGGTGCCGGGCTATCACGGCGAAGCGCAGGACCTCGACACCTTCCGCGAAGCCTGCGAACGCATCGGTTATCCGGTGCTGCTCAAGGCCACTGCGGGTGGTGGCGGCAAAGGCATGAAAGTCGTCGAGGATGTCAGCCAACTGGCTGAAGCCCTCGCCTCGGCGCAGCGCGAAGCGCAATCGTCGTTTGGCGACTCGCGGATGCTGGTGGAAAAGTATCTGCTCAAGCCACGTCATGTGGAGATTCAGGTGTTCGCCGATCAGCACGGCAACTGCCTGTACCTCAACGAGCGCGATTGTTCGATCCAGCGTCGGCACCAGAAAGTCGTCGAAGAAGCCCCGGCGCCGGGTCTGACGCCCGAGTTGCGCCGGGCGATGGGCGAAGCGGCTGTGCGTTCGGCGCAGGCGATCGGTTATGTCGGCGCCGGCACCGTGGAGTTTTTGCTGGATGCGCGCGGCGAGTTTTTCTTCATGGAGATGAACACGCGGCTACAAGTCGAGCACCCGGTAACAGAAGCAATCACCGGGCTCGATCTGGTCGCCTGGCAGATTCGCGTCGCCCGTGGGGAAGCGCTGCCGATCACCCAAGCGCAGGTGCCACTCAATGGTCACGCGATCGAAGTGCGCTTGTATGCCGAAGATCCGGCGAATGATTTCCTGCCGGCCACCGGGCGTCTGGACTTGTACCGCGAATCGGCGCAGGGACCGGGGCGGCGGGTAGACAGCGGCGTTGAGGAAGGTGACGAGATATCGCCGTTCTACGATCCGATGCTCGGCAAGCTGATTGCCTGGGGCGAAGATCGCGAACAGGCGCGCTTGCGTCTGTTGAGCATGCTCGGCGAGTTTGCGATTGGCGGGCTGAGGACCAACATCAATTTCCTGCGCCGGATCATCGCGCATCCGGCGTTTGCGGCGGCAGAGCTGGATACCGGGTTTATCCCGCGCTATCAGGAGCAATTGCTGCCAGCACCAGCCGCGTTGACCGATGAGTTCTGGCAGGCGGCGGCGCAGGCGTTTGCGCAGAGTTTGCCGAAGCGTGCGCGGGCGGATGATCCCGCCTCCCCTTGGTCTTGCAGCAGTGGTTTGCGCGCAGGTTTGCCGGCGCAAATCACCGTGCATTTGAGTTGCGAGGGACAGGATCGCGCGTTGACCTTGAGAACTGCGGCCCATGCAGAACTGCTGGGCGAGGCGCTGACCGTCGAGCATGACGGCGTGCGCCGCACATTGCGGGCGATTCGTCAGGGCGGCGCGTTGTATCTGCAATGGGACGGCGAGTTGCGGCGCATCGAAGCGTTCGATCCGATCAGTGCCGTTGAAGCCAGCCACAGCCATCAGGGCGGTCTGACCGCGCCAATGAACGGCAGCATCGTGCGCGTGCTGGTCGAAACGGGACAGTCGGTTGAGGCCGGGGCGCAACTGGTGGTGCTTGAAGCCATGAAGATGGAACACAGCATCCGCGCGCCGCACGCCGGTGTGATCAAAGCGCTGTATTGCCAGGAAGGCGATATGGTCAGCGAGGGCAGCGCTTTGGTTGAACTGGAAGAGGGATGAAATAAAAGGATCGATCCTGGCCTTGAGCGAGGATCGATCCGTTCAATAACGCGCCGTTGCCTGAACCACCACGCCGATAATCCGGCATTCATCGGTTAACAGGGTTTTCGGCCAGGTTGGATTGAGCGGCACCAGGTAACGCTGGCCGGCCTGCTCGTCGAGTTTGCGGAAAATCGCTTCTTCGCTGTCCGGCCACTGGGCGATCACCAGTTTGCCAGGCACTGCCTCCAACTCTGGGTCAACCAGAATCAGCATGCCCTCGGCAACGCTCTGGCCGCTCGGCGCGGTCATCGAATCCCCCGTCACCGTCAGCCAGAACGCCGCACCGCCGCGAGCGTGGTAATCCGTCAGTTCGAAGCGCTGCTTCGCTGATGCTCCGGGATAGCTCGCCGCAGTGTCACGCACTTCGCAAGGTGCACGCCAATCGCAGACCGGATAACGGAAGTACGGGTTGTACTTCTGCGCCAGCGGCATCTCGTCTTCCGGCGTCGGCTGCGGTTCGCGGATCACCAGAACGACTTCGAGGAAGTCCATTCCCAGCGCCTTGAGCACGCGGTTCATTTCGGTAACACCGGGTTCGCGACGCTTGTTCAGCCAATGACCGATCCCGCCCTGGGACATGCCGACGCGCTCTCCGAGCTCTGTTTGAGTGACTTTGAGTTCACTCATCTTGGCCTTGACCAACTCAATCCATTTATCCATGTGCCGCACCTTACGCGGACGTCTTCGACCGGCAAAACACATATTGTAGTATTTAAATTCTCGTCACAAATACAGGCGGTACTATCCTAAGGAAACGGACTTTCAATCGAACATGGAGTGACGTTTCATGATGAACATCAGCAGCAAAGACCTGCCCGATCTGCAAATCGACACCAGCTTCACCTCCCCTCAAGGCAATGCCGCCGCACAGCGCGCGCTGGACTACTACTTGAAACCGGCTGTTTCAGAACACGAGACGGACGAACGTTTTTTCAATGTCAAAGGCCATCTCAGCGGCGAGGAAGCGCTGGTGCATGCCTCGGATCTGTTGCGATGTGCAGCCGCCACCGCGTTCAAGGCAGCAGAAAACCTGCAAGGCACCAGTCGCGATCTGGCCTTTTCGGTGGTGCACATGGTGGATATGGCGCGGGCGATGGTCGACCATTCGATCGACAACGACGAAGTAACGGCGGACAAGGTCCGGGCGGACAGGAAAGAATTTTCCCATCGCGCAGATAAAAACATTTGACTTGCAAATGATAATGATTATTATTGCAAGCAGCTGATCGCGAGATCAGTCGATGGACCAGAGACCTTAGGTCGGTCTTCTGGACTATCTCCTCATCAGGCTAATCACGGTTTTTGACCCGGCTTTTTGCCGG